>JAQIBN010000101.1 GCA_027859095.1 Spirochaetia bacterium
ATGTTCCGTCCTTTACCTCCAACGTCCTTGTCTCTTTCTGTAAGTTTTATCCTCAAATATGTCACCATATCTTCACAGGCTTACAGTTTTACGATTACTACGACTTCATCTGCAAACTCCTGATACATATTCCTCTGTCCCCAGAGTTCTTAGGTAATCTCATGTCGTTGTTACACAGTTACCATATCAACAGTCAGTCCCCAGGTAAGAATAATACCTATTTCACTACCCGCCTGCCTTCATTACATATGCAGTTCTACGTAAAGGATATTGGATTTCGATGGTCGGAGGCACCTTATCCACTGCATCTGCCTTACGAAGGTTCACTTTCGTTCAGGCGATAGTTTCGACTAGAGCTTTCTTCAGATTCCTCATTGGATCTACAGCTACCTTTTATGCTTAGCTTCTTAAGCGGGCTGTAGATTTTCTTCGGACACCCATGCCTTCGTCTAAATCTTCCCTCCTTTCAGGGTGATAACACGACTTTCACCTGTTAGGTATTACCCATACTGGGCGCACTCCTGGAAGAGATCAAATTCTCCCTCTCCGGCCTCGCTGACACAGACAGAATTGAACCGGGCAAAATGGAGGGGATTGACTTCTTTGTTGATGGATCGGTTACCCAGCTGGGAGATTCTTTTACAGTCAGTATGCGGGTTGTGGAAGTAAACACATCGAAGATAATATACACAGCCGAAGCTGCAATTCCCAAATACGATATTATAGATTACTCGGAGAAACTTGCAGCTGCCTATGTAAGTACCTACGGTCTTGGAATAGAGTTCTATCTTACCCCTTTTTACTATCTCAACAGTGAAATGAGTGATATAGAGGGACAGATTGCCGAAGGTTGGCCTATGGGTTTTACAATTAATTATAGAATTAATAAGAACCTCATCGTGTGGCTGGGGATGGAAGGTACAACCGGGGCATTCCGCTTGGAGGATACTTTTGAGAGTAAGCAGTACGATGTTCTTGATATGGCCAATCTGGATAGTTCGGCTGCTTCACTCGATGGTATAAGCTTTATCGGATATCATAAGGAGAGGACCTATGCTACGGGTCAGATTGGTTTTGGCTATGTATTTAATTTCTCCCGGAAGTTTAATGCAACTCTTGGGGGTGATCTTAAACTCGGTATGAGTTTTCTTCAGCAGTTCTACCATATGCGGGATACAACAAGTTCGGTGAAACAGACCCGGATAATCAGATCTCAGGATATGTCCTTTCTAATACTCTCTCCAGGAATAAAACTGCAGTATTTTTTGACGCCTCGGATTACCATGAATTTAGGCTATTTCTATGGCTATCAACTTAATCAGAAGGAAGAAACATCCTACACCTATGCTGATGATAAGGTTAATGATACAGATGGATTTTTCCCGGAACTGTATAATCTTTATCCAGGTGTGGATCCGGAAGGAAATGAGCATGTCATTGATTTTACCGGTCACAGAGTAATAATGGGAATTGGTCTTTATTTTTAATTGAACAAATCATTCTGATTTTTATATTGCTATGAGCTTACTGGAAAATAATCGTTCTATGACCTCTCAGCATAACGGTATGTCATTAATTAAACTATTTATCTACAAAAAAATGTATTTTTAATGATAATTATCTCCATAAAAATGCATAATATTGATTATTTATCTCCTATTTAATGTAGTTGTATTATAATTGGTTTATCATTAATAAAAGTTTTTGAAGAAGCCGGACAATTCTGCCAGATGAATGCTGCAGCCTGAAGTAGTGAATGTATCTGGTACAGTTTCAATCCAAATCAAGAAACAATACCAGCTCCGGCAATTGCGAAAAATCCCGAATAGCAATCCCAGTACCTGAGATATGGCGTTTAGTGAACGTCCGGATCCTGTTATTCTTACTGCTCACTATCCGGATACCGGGAACAGGGTTGAGGAGTGGAAGAAATTGAAGTAGAAACTTTTGAAGTAAAAAAACAATTTGACCCATATATATAGATATGTTGAATATTTATATTATTCCTGCAATATTTAATTTGACAATACTAACCATATTGGTTAGTATGTGAGTAAGAGATCCAGTTACAGCCTTAAAGCTATTAAGGCACTTATAAAATGTGGGAATTATTATATAACAAATTCCTCCCTTCAGGGCGCATTCAAAATAGGACTAAATGAAGATGATATTCTATCTGTTGTGTTAGACCTTAATTATTCAAATATGTATAAAACCATGCGTTCCAGGACTATGTCCGGGTTATGGCAGGATGTATATCATATTAGATATAAAGATTATCTTTTATACATTAAGTTGCAGATTAGCGATAGTGCCATAATAATCTCTTTTAAAGAAAAATAGAGGGTATGTGATTTGAATAGAAAAAATACAGCATCAGATCTAAAATCCTGTCCTGTTTGTGGTGGACTTATAATCAGAGAGAACAGAGATATCTCCCTGAATTATAATGGCAAAGAAATTACAATAGATCAGCCTGGTCGGTACTGTAGCGACTGTGGTGAATCTTTTTTAAGTTCATCTGATCTTGCTGAAACAGGAAAGAAACGGATCGACTTTCAGAAAGAGTTTGATCATCTTTTAAAGTCTGATGAAATAAGAGAAATACGAAAAAAAATGAAACTGTCCCAGAGGAAGGCCGGTAATATTTTTGGTGGAGGTCCTATGGCCTTTTCAAAATATGAAAGAGGTATCATTAAACAAACCCGTTCCATGGATGTTCTTATGCGGCTTATTAATAAAAACAAGATCAGTCTGGAAGATATTCTGGAAGTGGAATAAAAGTAGGGCATAATCTGATTAAAGTTTTTCTATTTCAGAGATGCTTAGTTCGGTAATATGGCTTATCATTTTGATATCAAGCCCTTCGATGAGCATGTTTTTTGCTGTTTCTATTTTTTCTTCCAATCGACCTTCCAATCGACCTTCTTCCTTCCATTCATCCAAACTTTGTGCCAGCATACTTTTACCTCTTTCATTAATGTAATCTTTTTTTGCATTAATTTCTACACTCTTATACCTCAATAGCCTGGAAATATATCGACCTAATAGCTTAAATATTTCAGGACTCAAATAATCTTAAGATCATGGGTCCACTATATTTCGATCCTGTTCATTATTCATTTTTTATCCCTGATACCTTAGTATTGGGAGGAATGGGTTTTCCCCGAGTCTGGAGTACCAAATAGCAAACCTCGAGAATTTGCATGAATAATAAAGAATTAACCCCTTTCTGGATGGAGCCCGAGTCACGGAGGATGGAGTTTAAGGAATCCTGGCCCGGTGGCAATCATATAGCACACACCGCAATTTCTTTTGCAAATGGTGCTGGGGGACGCATTGTTTTTGGTGTAAGGGATGAACCACGGCAGATTATTGGTATACAGGAAGAAGATATATTTAAGCTTGAAGAAAAAGTGGGTAACCAGTGGTACAGAAGAGTTTGGTAAACGTGGGGGTACAGAAAATCTTTTGGGCATTGTTGGTTTTGTATCATATAAATTATGGGATATGACAACAAAATATTTTACCAGCAATTTTTGATCAGGAAGAAAGGATAGTTGAAAAACTGCCCGGACAGCTAAGATGCATACCTGTCAGAATATAGCTTCAGACTTATAAACTCCCAGTCGATCTTTCTTCTTCGAAGATAGTATAATTATCAATCATTTCTCTTTACATGTACTAAAAAAAAGAGTACATATTAATAAATGCATAAAGTTATATTACAAAAAAGTGCAGAAAAGCAGATCAGGAAACTGAGGCTGATTGAGAAAAAGAAATGAATTACTTGTTATAGAGGTATATTATGTTGGTTCACGTGAAAGCGCCCCATACTAAAATAGAGATAGAAGGGGAAGTATCTGAGAGACTGCTTGAGGTCTTAAAAAATGAGTACGGCGAGATGGTTGATATTTCTGATGATGAATATATCGATCCCTTTAAAACAGATTGGTACAAAGCTACCAAAGAAAAAATGAAACCGGGCGACAGATTAAGAATTGACAGAGAGAATAAAGGCTTTACCCAACAAATCCTGGGGTTTAAATTAGGAAAATTCTCCAGACATTATATTTCTGATCTAGAAAATGGCAGGAAAAATGTAAGTATCCGGGTTGCCAGAAAGCTTTCTGTAATTTTTAACAAATCGATTGATAGATATATCTAATTACAACCGGCTTTTAAATGAGACTCTCTATTCCTCAAAACCTGCACTTCCCATTGGACAAATCCTCTTCCCAAAGAATCAACCGTCAGTTCATTTTCAATCAGCTCAAACCCCAGCCTCTCAAATAAAAATTGTATTTCTCAGCTGGTCATATCTCTTCCACTACCGCAGCCGATATCCAGAATATTACTTCCCCAGGAAAGAAACTTAACGAATCATTTGCTAATAAGATTATCAGCTTTGGAATATTTATCTGAAAGATCAAGAGATTTGGAAGAGTAATAACTGCTGGTTCTCTCGTCAGCGTAGATATTGGAGTAGTTGGTACTATCAGGATATTTAATACTCATTCTTGTATAAGTGTATTCTAAAAATTGTGGAAGAATAATAAGAAAATTTATCAAAACAATTTCTTATTTAAATAGAAGAGGTGGTGGGCTTTTGTACTTGAAAATGTCATTGAGTATTGGAGTATGAAAAATAGATTTATTTTAGCAATCTAGCAAAATATGGTCAAATGTAGTACAATAATAGTACCTTTTAGTGCAATGGAGTAATAATATGCCACGTATCAATCTTGGTGAACCATATGAAATTTATATCCAAAAACAAATAAAAACAGGTTTATTCAGCAGTGCAACGGAAGTAATAAAAGATGCCTTGCGAAATCGTATGGAGAGAGAAAAGGATTACCAAACAGAACAATGGATAAAAATCAGGTAGTAGAGTTTATTGTTGAAAAAGTACGTTTAATACTGATAGCATTGCAGCAATATGAAAACGCGAGAATTGCCTAAAGAGAATTGATCTTTAACTAGCAGTCTGTCGGACTTTCTTCCAGGAATTTAAAACATAATCCATAGCTTATGATAGAATTGAGCCGGAGGACATTTTATGCCGGCAAAATTTATAAAAGTAGATCGTGACACATTGATGATGTTTCCACCAGACCTCCGGGACTGGTTGCCTGAAAACAGCATGGTACATTTTGTAATAGATGCAGTAGAGATGCTTGATTTAGAGAAGTTACATAGAAATGAACGAGGCAGCGGAAGTCCACAGTATCCCCCATCAATGATGTTAGCCCTATTGATATACTGTTATGCAACGGGACGTTTTTCTACTAGACAAATAGAGCAAGCAACATATTATGATGTTGCAGTCAGATATATTTGTGGAGGGGACAAGCATCCAGACCACGATACTATTTGTAATTTCAGGTTAAGAAACAGAGAAGCCTTCAAAGAAGCGTTTGTAAAAGTACTGATGTTAGCACAGGAGCTCGGTCATCTAAATAAGGTTGGTGGAGTGAGTGTTGATGGAACAAAAATCAAGGCAAATGCCAGCAAGAATACAGCAGTAAGTTATAAACGAGCAGGAAAGATGATCCAGCAATTGGAGCTTGAAATAGAGAAACTTACTCGCAAAGCAGAAGAGATAGACAATACCCCTCTGGAAGATGGTTTAACGATTCCGGATGAAATCATACGACGAGAAGACAGGAAAGCATCCCTTGAGGCGGCACGAAAAGTGATTGAGGAGCGTTATAAGGAAGTCCAGGAACAGAAACTCTCAGAATATGAGTCAAAAAAGGATATTCGTGAAGAACAACGTAAAAAGGGTAAAAAGCCAAGAGGAAAAGATCCTAAACCTCCGGGAAGTAATCCTCCTGATAAAGCACAGTTTAATTTTACAGATTCAGAAAGCCGAATAATGAAAGCTGGAAACAGCAAACATTTCGAACAGGCGTACAATGCTCAAGCTGCTGTGGATACAGAAGGAAGTATGCTTATTCTTGGGGAATACGTAACTGATCACGCCAACGATAAACTGGAATTGAACCCTACTGTAAAAAGTCTAGATTTTGAGATACGTGAACTTAATAATGTACTTGCTGATACAGGATACTTCAGTGAAAAAGCAGTACTGGAACTTGAAGCAGATGGACAAGGCCCTACAGTTTATTGTGCAGTAGAAAAACAGCACCATCACAGAACTATAGAAGATCTTTTAGAAAAGGAAGATTCACCGGGTCCTGCGGCCGATGCATCTGTCAAAGAAAAAATGGCCCACCGTTTGAAAACAAAAGAGGGGAAGAATAAATACAAGAAACGGAAAGAGACAGTTGAACCTGTCTTTGGTATTATTAAATCAGAAATGGGATTCCGGCAATTTAATTTACGTGGACTATACAAAGTAAATCTTGAATGGAACCTTGTTACACTGGCCTATAACTTTAAACGATTGCATAAGCTTACTGGAGGGAGTCTTGTTCCTGTAGTAGTTGGATTATCATAAAAAAGTTATGCATTGGGGAAAGGGTTCCATAATCCTCTGGAAACAGCAGATAGTTCCGGGAATCTAATCAAGAATAACTGTAGTATGTGCTTCTATAATATAAAAAAACTATGCTACATTATTATCAAGATTCTGTAAGATGTCAGATCGACAGACTGCTAGGGAACGTATTTTTTCCTTAATTAGAGCCTGTCCCATAATATAGCTATGTTGGTAGGATTTCTACTAAATCAGAAATGACCCAATAAATCAAAAAAGAATGGCTAAAACCAACATTAACAGCAGAAGAGACCCCCAGTTATACATTGAAAGGCTGCTAAATATTTTTGATAATATCAGAACAGGAATTGGGATATTTACATGAGAAAATATAACACTGCAAAAGTTGAAAAAACATAGAAAAAGGTGCACTATAATCCTGACAGATTGCGATCAAATCAGGAGTGCACCTTATGACTAAGATACTACCATTTCAGAATGAACTTCAAGGGGTACTTCCAGTAGTTGTAGGAAATGCTGAATATAATAAATTCAAAACACTGCTTTTTCGGATTGCTGAAATTATTGAGCTTTCAGATATTGAAAAACTGGCAATAGAATACATTTTGGAAGAGGCAAAACGGGATGGCTTAAAAGCAGCCAAAAAGGAAGGTAAAACTACTACCCAAATAAGTGAGCAAATGCAAATGAGTATTCAGGAAAGGGTCAGACTTGCACTCCGGGTTACGATTGCAAGAAAACTAACCGAGCAGTCATTCCGGTCTTTCAGTGTTCGCTTGGCAGAAAGTGGGCTTCTTCAGCAGTTCTGCATGATAGACAGAATAGATAAAATTCAGGTTCCCTCAAAAAGTGCTCTTGAGAGATATGAAAAAATGTTCCCGGAACAAATAATCCGTGAGATGAATACGATATTACTGAAAGCTGCAATATCACCTGAGGTAGAGACAGAAGAGAATCGATTAAAGTTAGAAGAATCTATTAGCCTGGATGAGTATTTTGCAGACTCTACAGCAGTGAAAGCAAATATACATTATCCTGTAGACTGGGTCTTGCTAAGGGACGCGACAAGAACAATTATGAAAGCCGTAAAACTGATACGAAAGTATGGTCTAAAAAACAGGATGGATGAACCCTCTGACTTTATAAATGCAATTAACAAACTCTGTATTGAAATGACGCATACAAAAGGGAAAAAAGATAGCAAAAAGAAACGGAAGAAAATCTATCGTCTTATGAAAAAATTACTGAGAAAGGTAGCTCTCCATGGCCTAAGACACCAGGAACTGCTGGAAAACAGGTGGGAGGAGACAGATTTAACGAGAAAAGAAACGGATCTGATCATAGAGAGAATAGAAAATGTGCTCACTCAACTTCCAGAAGCAATAAGACAAGGACACGAAAGAATAATAGGCGAAAGGCTTGTGAAAAATAATGAAAAAATCCTGAGCCTCTACGATAAGGATATTCATGTGATAGTCAGGGGAAAAGCAGGTGGGAAATTAGAATTTGGTAATACTCTTTTTCTTGCTGAACAAGCAGATGGACTAATTCTTGACTGGAAACTTTATCAGGACAAAGTACCTGCAGACAGCAAAATACTTAAAAAAAGTATAGAGAGATTAGAAAAAGAATATGACAATTACATCCCCAAAAGTGCCACAACAGATCGCGGTTTTTTTAGTAAACCCAATCAGAAATTTCTTAAGAAAAAAGGAATTAAGGATTATATGTGTCCAAGGTCTGTAACTGAATTACAGGATAGGCTGAAAGAAGATGATTTTTGCGAACATCAGAAACGCCGAGCCCAAACGGAGGGGCGTATTGGGATTATTAAGAATAACTTCTTAGGGAATCCTTCTAAGGGTAAGAGTTTTAATTCTCGAAACGTAAGTACAGCCTGGAGTGTCCTCTCTCACAACCTTTGGGTACTGGCTCGATTACCCGAAGCTGATGCCTTAGAAAAAGAAAAGGTTGCCTGACTCAGGTTAATCATTCGAAATTATTTTTATTCACTCAAAGGCAATTGAAGGAAAGGTCTGTCCAGACAGTTTGAGAATCAATGATTTTTGATAAATAAGTCTGATAAAAGAGAACTAGAAATTGTCTGCAATATGATTATTATCTCTGATTGGCGAGTATCCAGGTTAACAAAATCCTATCAATTCATATCTGCCAAATTTGGGACAGGCTCTAAATAGAGGTGGAATATATGAGCTTGAAGTCACTATTGAAAGAGATGGACAGCAGATTAATTCCTATAAAATCGAATACCTATATGAAATTGACAGTAACCAGTTGGAAATTGATCAAAGTGAAGATATTGTCTATACAGCAGATGATTTTTATTTATTAACAGGAAAAGTATCCGGCAGAGGTAAAAGCTTATATATAAATGATCAGAAAGTTTCTTTAAATGGTCGTAAATTTGAACATATGACAGCACTTAATGATGGCTTAAATGTAATACGAATAGAATTGAAGAACTTCCCCTGGAAGCATACTATTGCCTTAAAATTCTTATATGTTTATAAGTATGCTGATAACCTTATAATTAATATAGATCGTCCGTCTGACGGCAGTTATGTTTCCTCAAATCCTGTCATTGTATCCGGTACTATACAAAATGCTGTTGATTTGGAATCTGTAACCGTAAATGGTGTTGCAGCAAAACTCGATGGTTCCAGTTTTGCCGTTTCTATAAATATTGAATCAGAGATTGCAACCATCCTTATAAATGCAACCGACAATATAGTTGGAACAAAATCAAAATCTATAACAATCTATCAGGATTTAACTCCCCCGCAGGTCTCTGATGTATTTCCTCCGGATAATTACTGGATTGCAAGTCACGTTATTCCTGTTACAGGATATGTAACCGATCAGACAAGGGCACAGGTCTATGTAAACGGATATCTGGCAACACAAATTGACGGATATTTCCGTTCGGTGACTAGTCTTGTTGAGGGCGGGAATCTTGTACACATAGTAGCAAGAGACCTTGCAGGAAATGAGACATATTTGGCACCATTAAATATAAATGCTGATACTACTGCTCCAGATAATCTTGTAGTTCAGAGCAATGTAAGTGGATGGACAAATGATAACAGACCTGTTTTAACATTCAGCGCGGAAGATCCGGGTATCGGCATATCACATTATGAGGTATCCATAGACGGACGTTCATTTCAGGAACAAAGCAGTCCATTTCAGACCCCTATAATTGAGGACGGTGTACGGGCAATAATTGTAAAAGCTGTTGATAAACTTGGAAACTATTCAGAAAAATCCATTAATGTATCAATAGATACCCTGCCTCCGGATTCACCTTCTACCTTTCGGGCTATTCCCGGAAACGAGAATGTTGTTTTAAGCTGGAATGAGGATGATGATGAAACAGTGTCCTATAAAATTACTTCCCTGAATGGTTCGGAAGAAGTGACAATAGAGGTTAATCGTGATTCCGGTCTACTTGATGAGGAAACAAATATATCTTCTTTTGAACTCGACTATGATAAGGAATCGGCCTTTAACGAAGTATTGCTGGAAAATGGAGAGGTCTATCAATTTTCCATGGTTGCCGTTGACAGGGCTGGAAATGAGAGTATCTCCAAAGAGGTAGAGGTGACTATTGGAGTATCTATAGTTGAGTATGATGATGAAGAAGGTTCTTTCATAGAGTTTGATTCTGTTAAACTGATGATTGGTCCGGATAGTTTACCTGAAGAAATTGAGCAGATTATTATATACGAGACTATGAGCGAAGACCTGGAAGATCTTTCGACTTATCCGATTGTCAGTCCTATTTACTCCTTCAATGCAATAACAGCAGATGGTGAAATAATTGACCATGTGGATTTTGATGAGGATTTTTATGCTAAGCTTGATTATAATGAGGAAGATTTACCGGAAGGATTCCCTGAGCAGAATCTTGGTGTATACTTTTTTGACACAACCTGGTCCAGGTGGTTTAAAGAACCAAATTCTATTGTCGATACCGAAAACAACCAGATTATATTTTCCACCAATCATTTCACCGAGTTTACAATTCAGCCAACCGTAATAGAGGATCTTTCACCCCAGGAACTGGCTGCAATTGAGTTTGAACCCTTTAGTTCTACTACCCAGCATCAGCAATTAACGGTTTCACAGCAAAGCGGTGGAATATCCACATCCATGACTGAGTTTGTTCTTCCCGGTAAAAACGGATTTGATTTTGAACTTCGCAGGATATATGACACTGGAACGGCAAAAGGTGATGCCAACGGTTTAAGCGCTAATATTAGTGTACTATTAGGAGATATTCTGAATGGTACTATAGGGAAAGATCTCGCAATTTCTTTTGGTTCAATTCCAAGTTCTCAAATTTTAAATAGTGTAAAGTCATATTTTCAGAATAATGGCGACTATGCATATTCCACTGGACAGGGATGGCGGTTAAACCTTCCTTATATACGAGGAGCTAATTCAACAGTTCTTGTTCGAACATCTTCCGGAGCCTTTCATAATATAAAATCAATGGATGTTGATTTTGAGCGAACTAAAGAATATGGAATTTACTATCGGGAAGTGTGGTTTGATAATCACGAAGGTGAAGATTTTACCCTGATGGTCAAGCAAACCAAAGACCCTATTCATTTGGCAACTTCTTTACAAGGTTATTTACAACAAACCTTAGACAGCTGGGCTCTTGTTGAGGCTGTTTTATATGAAAAAGATGGTAAAGAATATCATTTTGATGCTTTGGGAAGGCTTACTTCAATAAAAGATCCCAATGGTAATAATATTTCTCTGATATACGATGGTCTACTTTTGGATTATATAGAAGATACTCTTGAAAGACGTGTGCGTTTTCATTATTCGGATATAACAGATGTATTTAGTGTTCCTCAGATTGACAGGATTTGGGTTGAGAATGACCCTCAAGATAGAGAAGTAAAGTATGAGTATATGAATAGTGATTCCTTCGGTTTGAATATTCCTTTACCGCTCCTTTCAAAAGCAATTGATGTAGGTAAGCGTGAATATAAATATGACTATGATCCTAATTTTCTTTTTTCAGGAGAATTTGGAATTAAAATTAATGTTGTTGCGCTAATTGCTGATTTGTTTACTGGTGGAGCATTTAGTGCCATTGCTTCCGAATTTGGACTATCCAGTGTGACCATACATGCCGCAGCTCAGGCTTTCTGGACTTTTCCCATGAGTTTTGCAGAAGGATATGGGATTGGGAAAAATATTATTGACTATGATATAAAAACTCTGGATTACTGGGAAGCTGATACTGCCGATTATCTATTTGGATTTATACCAACTGCTTTGGATGTAAGTATTGGAATGCAGCAGAGGTTTTTGACCAATAATCTTATACGTACAAATTTGTTTCTTGGTGAAAGTGTGACAGAAAATTATTCATACAATTTTAAATATGCCGGAGAAAAGCAGTTTTACTGTGCCAGCTCTACAAAGGATGATGGCCGCCTTAAAGAGGAATATCTCTACGATACTAAGAGAAAAATAAGATGGTCATGGGCTGTTATGTCCGATTATATTGGAGATATAATTGGTGGCGCTGGTGTTACTTCCAGACCTTTCAATTTTGAATATATTCCTCTTGAAAAAACTAAAAACAGTTATGATTCGAATACTGGAGAATTCCTTGAATACGTTCAGACTGAATGGTACAGTTCCAACTTACAACCTTCCCTAAAGCAGGTAAGTCGCAGCGGTGGAAACTATTTTAGAAACTCTTACCAGTATGATAACTGGGGTAATGTTACCAGACAAACAATAAGCGACGTGAATGGAACAAGAACCAGTTCAAAGACTATTTATAGCGTTTTTGCCGATACAAACAGCAGCCTAATAAGCAGCATTCCCTGGCAGACATCACCTTTCTCTACAACAAATATCAACAGTGATTTCAGAATACACGACCGCCTTACCCAGCGGCTGGTAAAAATGGAAGACAGTATATCGGAACTTCGTTATATCGATACTGCCTACAATTACGATACAAAAGGTAATAGAACAGCCTCTGCCCTTTACAATGATGAATACGGATGGCAACAGACAGACTATGTAGTTAATTCCGCTGGTGAAGTAACAAAGAAGACTTCTCCTAAAGGTCATGTTACCGATATTACTTATGATTATGATTCAACACCAGGATATTATACCATATCCCAGGTACAGAATGGTGTAACTCAGGGAGATGGGTCTACACAAAATATCGACCAAAGCACAATATACTATCGCTATACCGGACTACCAGCCTGGTCCATAGACGGGCGTGGAATGCTAACTTACTTTGAATATGATGAAGTGGGAAGAAAAACTCATGTAGAATTGCCCGATGATGACGACAGTCCTGTATGGGCACCGATATCCGAACCTAATCCCGGATTCAGGGAAAACAATCCTGAAACTGCAATTGCCTACGATGATATTAACCAGACAATAACTGTAGCAAATGCAGGAGGAGCTGAAACAAAGTACTCCTACCATGATTATGGCAAGATAACAGAGAAAATTCAGACTAACAGATACGGAAGTTCCGGCATTCCCGAAAGTGGAATAACTTTTAACAGTGAAGAAGATATTCGAACAGTTTTTAACTATGATATCTACAATAATATTACTTCCGTGGAAGATCCAAATGGAAATATAACTGATTACGAGTATGATGCTTTAGGAAATCTTACCAAAGAAATGCTTCCTGCAGTGGATGGATCCAGAGCTGAGAGGACTTATTCATATAATTATTATTCCAGGGAAAAGCGAATAACCAACGAGAATGGGTATCAGGCTATTGAGTACAGCGATGCAAAAGGCAATGTGCTTCGCCGGGTTGATCTGGATAAAAACGGAAGTTTTGACCGGTCAGCAGATTTCTTTTTTGATGATGATGGTAATCTTGTTCGGGAAATAGATGGAAATTATAATATAAAAAATTACATATACAATGAGCGCAACCAGATGGTGGAAACAGTTCTTCCTTCTGCTCTTCTTTATGATGGCGTGAGTGAATATATAGCATCTCCCAGGGTTGTTACTGCCTATAATAAAGACGGTTTCAAAATTAAAGAAACAAGTTACAAAAATGGAAATGAGAGTGTTGTAGAGTTCGATGTAAACGGTATTGGACAAACAATAGAAACAACTGCATATTTTTTCGATCTTGAAGGAAACAACAAACAATCGGTAACTAGAAGTATATTTGATAAGTCAGGAAACGAGGTTGTTGTCATAGATCCGAGGAATTACCAAATTGACAGGACCTTCAGTGCTAGGGGAAAAGTATTAACAGAAACAGACCCCCTTGGAAAAACAGTAAGCTATGAATACGATAATCTTGACCGTCAGGTTTCAATGACCGACCAGCGTGGAAACTCCGGGAACTATCCGGACGGAGACTTCGAAATAGAATATATCTACGATGATCTTGACAGAATGATTACCGGATTACTGCCTAAACACAGCAGTCTTAGCGATAAACCTGAAGTAAAACTTGTATATGACCCTAAAGGAAATCTTCTCTACAGAATAGAAGCAGATGGAGGTTTAACCTCTTATGAGTTTGACAGCCGGAATAGAGTAATATCGGAAACAAGAACTTCTGCAGATTCAACTAGTTCCTACACTACCCTTACAGATTATGACGGGGTGGGAAATGTTACTATTTTGACCCAGGCTGGAGCCTCTCCTGTAGAGTTTGAATATGACGCCCTTAACAGAAAGACTCTGGATATTTACCCCGATGGAGGAACAAGGTATTACAGATACGATGAAAATGATAATTTAGTCTATGAAGACGGGGCCAACGGATACAGAACATACTACAACTACAATACCCTGAATATGCTAATAAAAAAGACAGATCCGGAAGACGGAGTTTCCGAATACATGTATGACGAAGCAGGAAGCCTTACCCTGCACAAAGATGAAAACGGAGTAGAGCGAAAATCAGTTTATGATGAGCTTAACCGGTTGTTAAAAGAAACAGACGGCAGGGACGGAGTAAGTACCTTTTCTTATGACCTTTCAGGCAACCTGGCTCAAAAAACAGATCCCAATGGGACTGATGTTACATATAATTATGGTCTGACAAATCTAATGGACAGTGCCTACTATCTTAACGGTGTAGAGAGCCATACTGTAAGCTATAATTACGATGAAGGCGGAGCAGTTAAAAATGTAGATGATGGCTCTGTTGCAAACAGCTATAATATTATTACAGGTACATATGTGCCCGATCCTTACGGTCTGATCTTTTCGGATGTACAGACTGCGGACGGAGAGACCCGGACTGTAAGTTATGATTACGACATTAAAAACAGACTTACCAATATGATTGCTCCTTCAGGAGAGAGTGTTACCTATGGCCATAACGGTCTTGACCAGATAATCTCCATGCCCGGTTTTATTGCAGGAGATATAGCCTATGCTGATAATAGTTATCTATCCGGCTACACCCTTGCCAACAATGTCCAGCTTAACAGAGAGTATGACGACAAATTAAGGCTGACTAAACTTGATTACACAAACGGTATAGAAGAACTTAAAAAGTTTACCTTTTCCTACGACAGGGAAGACAACATAATACAGAAAAACAATGACTATTTCTCCTATGACGGAAAGAACCAATTAAAGTCTGCAAGCCTTGCAGGAGAGGAAGCAGCCCAGGAATACCCCTACGAAGGTGAGGGAAAGATAATGGATATCCACCCCGATGTCCTCGGAGAAGAGACAATGGTCCTAAGCGAGGATGATCTTACCCTCGACTGGGAAGCAAAGAGCCTTGGAATAGATTTAGGCTTTGGCTACAGGGTTAAACGGATAATATTAAAACCCACAAGTACAACAACCAGAGTTACAGAAGATACTCTGCAGATATTCGCAAGCCTATACAACCTGGAAGACTACTACACGGAACCTGTAGCCTTTACCTACGAAAAAGATGAGGTAACAGGTGTAATAACTATATTGTTTGACAACCTGCAGTTTGCAAGATTTATAAAGATACACAGCCACTTCTACGAAATGGACGAAACAGGCGAATCATTGTATAATGAATCTACAATGACCCTTACCGAAACAGATCCATTTGATGTGTTTATCCTAAGCAGTGGACGTAATGAGTTCTACACATACGACCCCAAAGGCAACAGAGAAAGGCTAAGCTACTTTACAACCTCTTTTACAAGCTACAATTACAGCTACTACCCAGGCAGTGACCTGATTAAAACAGACGGTAAGTATGGCTACAAATATGACGCCAACGGCAACATGACAGAAAAAGGAAGTGTCTTTACTGAAACAGGAGATGAGATAACAATAACAAAAGAAGATGAATACTTCCGTTATGAATATGACCTGTTGAACAGACTGAAAAACGTCTACAGCCTTGATGAACTGACAGAAGAAGAGGTGCTTGTAAAAAGTTATGCCTACAATGCATCTGGCATGCGTATTCTTGCAGAAGATGCAGAAGGAATTAAAACATACTACACCTTTGATCTTGATGGAAAGGTGGTAGAGAAAGAAACAGATGGCACAATAAGAAACTTCTTTTATTTGGGAAGTAAAGTAATAGCCCATAAGGAAACAGGCGAAACCCTGTATTATGGAACAGATCACTTAGGAAGTTCTGTTCTTATGACAGACGCAACCGGTGCTACTGTATGGACAGGGGCAGTTACCCCGTTTGCTGATCAGGAGAACACAGAAGGTCTATCTGAGCATGTAATGTTTTCTGGGAAAGAGTTGGATACTGATACCGGGCTGTACTACTACAATGCCAGGTGGTATGATCCGGGATTGGGAAGATTTATTACTGTGGATCCAGCAAGGGCAGGCCTGAATTGGTATAGTTATGTTAGTAACAATCCAATTAACATGGTTGATCCCACTGGACTTGCTGAAATTTATGCTGATGATATTCATGGAAATCCGATTCTTGCATATCAAGGACGAGATCTAAAGGCTGATACCAGTCTTGAAATAAAAAGGGATTCTGACAATGAGTTCTATAATGATAAATTAAGTGTGAAGATTGGAAACCAGACATTCCAGCAGTTTAGTGTTCAAAGTGAAGCCGATATAGAAGATCCTGATCTAACAACTAAGTATAATGGCAGAACCCTGGAAGCAGGAACATACGAATCTAAGTTACTTGAGAATTCTTATTCTTATGAAAAACCAATACAGCTGGTAGATGATTTTTATATTCATCCTGATCGATTTACAACTGATCAAAAAATATTTGAGAGATTAGAGGAAGGAAAAGGTATCGGTCCATTTTCACAACCATATAGTGCTGGATGTCAAATCTGTGTTTTGGATGATTTTAATACCTTAACTAGTACTTTAGAAGGAATAGGTTTTCAATACAACGATAAAGATACCATTGATGTTACAATCATTGATGATAAAAAAGGAAAATAATAATGAAGAGAAAATTGATAATATTTATTTTCATCATTACAGTTATGGGCTGCTATGCAGATAATAATACAAGCCTAATTGAGATTGAAGGTTTGTATCATATAACTGGACAAGCAAATTCCGGCATAGAAATTCAGAAGCTGGGAAATGAAAACTATATTTTCCGAAAAGTTTTTATAGATGGAAATGGGAAAATACATAGGTTCGAATGGCAGGGTGCTTATGTTCGAAAAGGTGAAACAAACAAATATGTATTTTACTGGCACACTGGCAGGTTTGACGATGATATGCCCGTATCAAATGGAATTATTGTATATGAACTAGAAGCAACGGGAAATGGATTTGAGGGTATATATTTTTTCCCTGAAGAAACACGGACTCCCCCTGCTCGTGTCTCTTATGAAAAGATAGAATAACACACCTAGGGCCGGTGGTGGAAGCTTGCTTCCACCACCGGCCCTTAACTGGGAACTTTCCCGCCTGGTAAGAGACTATGGCTACAACTTCCCGGCCCGAAAGAAAAAACAGAGCGCGGAACCGTGAAAGGCCACAGCTGTTATAATTGAGCCCATTTTCGGAAACTACAAAAACAATTGCTTATTAGTTTCAACAGAGGGTATGGGACATAACGTAGGTTATAGGCATAGACATGGATGTCGTTAAGTGCCTATAACACTGAG
>JAQIBN010000109.1 GCA_027859095.1 Spirochaetia bacterium
GGGTCACTACGATATTTAATCTTGTATATACTCCATTCTACAGCGGTTAGACAGTAAAAATAGGTGATTTTAAGCAATAATTTTTTATTTTTCTAATAACTTTGGTGAAGTTGGGTTAAAGTATTTGACCAATCTGCAATATTGGGTTTATTCTGAATAAAATCTTATTCAGTTGGATTATTATGTTAAATAAAAAAATATCATTTTTCTCCATTTTATTTTCATGTATGCTTTTCTCCTTAAGTGCCCAGGAAACACAATCAGCCGTAACTCTTTCTGTAATGAAATTCGACACTATGTCTGAAAAAAACATCGATTTTATAGGTGAGTCTTTTGCAGACGCCCTTACAACGAAATTGACAAATATTAAAGACATTCGAATCTATGAACGCTCTCAGTTTAAGAAAATAACCAATGAGCTGCAGATGAATGTTGATTCATCGGATCTTTTTGATGAAGATACAGTCCAGAGTATTGGTAAAATAGTTGCGATAGATTATATGACTCTGGGTTCAGTTACGCTTATTGGAAATAATCTGCGTGTTGCATTAAGACTTGTAGATGTTAAAACCAGCAGGGCCATTTTATCAAAAGAGGTTGAAGGTAAATACCCTGATGATGTTTTTGATTTACAGGATGATATTGCACTGCTTGTAGTAAAGGCTCTGAATCTTAATATTTCTTCACTTGAAAAAGAACAAGTTCTTAGGGATCCTACAAATAATATGGATGCTTATGAATATTATAATCAATCCCTGGCAGAAGTTTCAGGAATGGAAAGAGTGCGTCTACTAAGAAAAGCTCTTGAAAAAGATCCTGGATTTATACTTGCAAGACATTGTCTTGCAGAAAGCTATTTTGAGAATAAAAATTTTACTGCAAGTACCAGTGTCTACAAGAAAATTATAGATGATTATCCGCATGATTTTAAAGCCCGTTATAATTTAGGACTTCTTTGGTTTGATCTTGGCGAACTGGAAAAATCAGCAGATGAACTGAAGAAAGCATCTTCTCTGCAGAACGATAATCCGGATGTCTGGTATAATCTGGCGTTACTTCAGGAATTTGATAAGAATGGTAATAGGCTAAGCCCCGAGGTTGATAGGATCGAGGTAAAGAAAGCCTATGAAAAGGTTCTGGAAGTAAATAATAAATATCTGGAAGCTCATTATGCATTAGGTGTATTGAATGCGTTAATGGCTACTGAGGATAGTGATATAAATTTACAGAAAGATTACATTGAAAATGCAATTATGCATCTGGAATCTTATCTATCTATTTATCCGGATGTTTTTAATGCATCTGAAGTTGAACAAAATGTAGAATTATTAAAAGGTTCCCTTCGGCAAATAATTGATTATATCGGAACTTAGAATTAAACAGGAAGTAAATATGAAAACTACACGAATTGCTTTAATACTTTTATCAATTATTATTATCTTTGGGTGTCAGACAACAACCGATTCCGATTTTGATGAAATTGAGGTAGATTCTGAAACAATCGAAACTGCTGAAACATTTACCGGAGAGTCGGCTTATGTTGCAATTTCTGATTTTTCGATTTTAGCTTCGGATGATACTCTTGCTTTTTTGTCTACAGAAATACCAAATGATCTTGCCGGTGGTTTTGCAAAAGGTGGGTTAGTAAAACCGGTAGAACGTCAGGAATTGGAAAAAGTTATGGATGAACTTAAACTTTCAATGTCCGGACTAACGGATGATGATTATGCTTTACAAGCGGGAAAATTGCTTGGTGCAAAGTATATTCTTTCCGGAAGTTTAAGTAAGATAGGAGAACAGATTAAAATTAGCTGTAGATTAATAGAAACAGAAACTTCTCAGATTGTATATACCGAATCTTCCCGAGGAATGTACACAGATCTTTTTGATGTGGAAGATGAACTTAAAGGGAAGATCGAATCTTATTTTCGATAATAACAAATAATTTATATAAATATTAAAAGGGTGAATATGTTTTTCAAAAATAAATCGAAATATTTTCATGTGGTAATATTATTTTGCTTGTCTATAGTTTTGTTTTTCACTTCTTGTAACCCAAAGACGAACCCTCCAGAAATTAGTCAGGAATCTTCACCTGTAATAGAGAATGTGATTACAGTGTTTGAATATTTATCACTCCCTATATGGGAAAAAGAGCAGGAAGCTTTTACATTATTGTTAAGTGCAGGTGATGTTGAAAATATGGAAGAACTTAAACTTCTATATTTGGATGTTGTTAAACTGTTTGGAGATGTAAGTTCTACTCTTGGAAAGCTGAAAATTAGCACAGAACTTGAAAAAGTAAATACCCTGCAGTTAGAGATATGTCAGTTATATATTGATAGCTTAAATAATTATATAAAAAAAGCTGATCCAATAGTACTTAATGATTTGAAATTAGCAGATCAAAAAATGAAAGAATTTATATCGGAAATAAAAAAGGCAAAGCAATTATGAAAATTAAATATAATTGTATAGTCTGTATTCTGTTCTTTCTATTTATATCCTCAATGCATGCACAGGATAATTTATCATTCATAAATATGCTAAGTACTGATCTAAGCTACCAGAATTCATTAACAACTATGGGAGAGATGCTTATCGATGTTACTTTGCAGAAGATTCTTCAGACGGATGAGATTGAAAATCAGGAAGTTTCTCTTGATGCCTATACAGCAATAGTTGATCAGGCTGAACAAAATGGTAATCTGGATGAGATAAAAATCATTTTAGAGAAAAAAATTGATCAAGGCAAAACTTCACCTGCCATTCTCTTTACTCTTTCAATGGTATATGAACGAAAAGGGTTAAAAAGAGAAGCATATGAAATGCTGGTTCAAGTGGAAAAAGAGGTAAAGAAAAACCCCACAATTGCATTTAATCTTACACTTGTCTATGGAAGAAAAGAACAGTTAAAAACCGTAATAGAAAATGATGAGATACGATTTCATGTACTTCCCGGTTTTGTACCTGTTAGAGGAGGAAGCTTCCGTTTTGGTGGAGATGTCGGATTCGGGGTGGAAGGTCCGAACCGAGATGTAGTTGTTAGTGACTTCATAATAATGGAAAAGGAAGTAACTTTTAAAGATTTCGAACTTTTTTCAAAAGACACAGGTAAACCACTGCCCGATGATAATGGCTGGGGTATGGGGTTGCAGCCTGTAGTGTCTATTACCTGGTATGATGCTGTTGAATATTGCAATTGGCTTTCTGTTCAAAAAAATCTAGAGCAATGTTATACAATTACAGGAAAAAATGTTTTTTGTGACTTCGATAAAAATGGTTTCCGTTTACCAACAGAAGCTGAATGGGAATATGCTGCAAGGGGTGGATTGAAATCTCTCTCTTTCAGTTTTTCCGGTAGTGAAAGTGCAGAATTATCAGGTTGGTATCTGGATAACTCAATGGGTAAACCTCATCCTGGGGGATTGTTAATTGCAAATGAACTTGGTATTTATGATATGAGCGGAAATGTATGGGAATGGTGTTGGGATTGGTATGATGAATATAAGGGAGTATTTCAAATTAATCCTTCCGGTCCTGATAGTGGAGAGTATAAAACACTTCGTGGCGGTTCATGGAGTTATTTTGAAGAGGATATGGCTGTTTCCAGTCGGGGAAGGGTTTTCCCTACTGATGTGGATGTAAATAATGGTTTTAGAATAGTTCAGAGTATAAGGTAGTTGTTATGAGACTTGGAAAATATTTACTTTTAATAACTATTATTATGCTGTTTCCTTTTTCACTTTTTGCTGGTGGTCAGAAAGATTTAGCTGAGAAACCTGAAGGAATGGGAGTTCTAATAATTGGAAATGAAGGAAAATTTGTTCCAAACATAAGGTGGACTTATAAATTAACATATTACAATAATACAAATAACCAGGATTATACTTTTGAAATTCCATCATTAAAAGATTCAATTGGATTTAATTATCTGCCTTCAGGAAGCTATACTATAAAAAAAATTATTCA
>JAQIBN010000147.1 GCA_027859095.1 Spirochaetia bacterium
TGTGCCAATTTTTTCTATTCCTATCTCGATCTTTTCTTATAAAAATGAGAGAATGGATGGGATATACGGAGTTGGTAATTGAAGAATAAAAAGTTGAGTCACATAGAAGTCGAAGCCGCCGTAAATGGTATTCGTAAAAAATATAATGATCTAATTGTAGAGTATATGAAACCAAAGATTATTAAAGATTCTTTTGAAGATCGCTATATTGCTGCACTCCGGGCTAGAGTGGATATGGGCAACTTTATTTATACTGAAATATTAGATGTTTCTAATTTACTTAAGTTAGAAAACGAAAAAAGACAGCAAATTGATTTAACACGGGATAAAAGACTTCAGGATGCAAAAACTCTAAAAAATATGAACTATAAGAGTATTGCAGATAGGGTTTTTGATGCAAACCGGGATAAAATTAGAAAATATCAGGGAATTGGACTGGATGATTCTGATGCTTTTGAAATAAACAAACTTTATGGAGCCATAAAGTTTTTCGAAGTTAATTATTGGCCTTTCATGGAAAAAATATTACGTAGAATATATCCTTCCAGATATTCAGGGCCAAGGGTAAGCATGGAAAACAGGTTATTTGAAATAACTATTACTGGTCCTGATGGGTTTCCCCCAGGAGTAATAAAATTGAGAACTATGTTAAACCGTACACCAAGGGAATATTCCTCTCTTGAGAGAGAAACTCAGCGATGTATTCTTGATGTATCTTTTCTTCTTCATGATATAAGTGATGAGCTCCCTACTTTTAATGAAGAAGGTATTCTTATAAAAGAGGAGTTAAAGCCTCTGGAAGAAACGCTGGATTATGTGCATACTGTACTTGATGATTTCAGGCTTATGGATCTGAAAGAATCTAAATTGAAGGAGAAATGATAATGGGCATTGAAGTAAATGTTACACGGGAAAATTTTGAATCTGAAGTATTAAAGTCTGATATCCCTGTAATAATTGATTTTTGGGCAGAATGGTGTGTTCCATGTAAAATGATAGGTCCTGTGCTTGCAGAGATCTCCGAAGAGTATAAAGGCAAACTTAAAGTAGCTAAAGTAAATGTTGATGAAGCTGGTGAACTAGCTTCTGAATATAGTGTCATAAGTATTCCAACGTTAATGCTGTTTGACAAGGGTGAACTTGTTAAACAGCAGGTAGGTGCTGTTTCTAAACAGGTTATTGAAGGTATGTTTAAAGATCTTGTTTAAGGACTGTATACCTCATCAGAATTAATTTCTCCAAAACTGGCAGTACTGGTTGGTACTATATGCCAGTCTAAGGAGGAGTTTGTATCTTCATAAATATATTCCCTGCACATGGATCTTGTTGCGGTAGAGTCTTCCGGGTTAATTGCATCTTCAGGAGCAATAAGATCTGCTGCTGCTGTCCACCCTTCTAAGTCAAAGAGTCTATCTGCTTTGTTCATAGTTACAGTTCTGGCAAATCCTCTATAGTTTTCGTCTGAGCTTGAGGTTCTGTTACTGTAGAGTAATCCATCTATTAAATTGCCCCTTGGATTTGTAAATAATGTAATAGTACCATTATTACCTGATAAGCCGGATCCTCCTTCTACCCACAAATCCCATGCTTCAGGATGTACGTTTAGGCCTCCTGATATGTCTTTGACAAGAACTTCATCAACTTCTTCCGGTACGCCCTCAGGTTTAAAATGAATTATTATGTAATCACCTTCAACTACATCAATAGGGGGTAATATTTTCCGTTGATTCCATTCCGTATCTATGCCCTCGTAAATGCATATTCCTGCTGTATTTCCATCTGAAAGAATCCTGAGCTCTACTTTGTCCGGATTGGTGGTTGAACCCTGGCAGGTAAATTCATTAATTATTAAATCTGGTATATTAGAATTATATCCATAAAAGTCTGCAATGAGAGTAAGACTGTTTTCAGTTATGTCGCTTACTGTTATTTCTATTTTATAGAGTCCGCCAGGTTCGAGGTATTCTTCAAATGATATCTGTATCTTTTCTGCATCAACCGAATAATCTTTAATTTCTATTGCAGGATCAAAAAATAAATATTCAGGTTCCTCTAAAATATTTTCAGAAAATTGTAGTTCCAGAGTATTTGGATTTATTGTTCCCATACTGATGAAAATAGGAGGACGTATATCTCTTTCTGTAAATTGTCTGTAATCTTCCAGAGGTCCACAGCTTACTATTACTGTTAAAAATATAATTAAAGATATGGTTTTGTAAGATTTCATCATCTGTCCCCTTTAGCTTTGATAGGCACATGGCTCTATCATACATTGAATAAAATAATTACTTATAGTTTTTCCAAAACTCTGTTATCTACTTATTACTATGGGTGAAAATTTGATTTCACTTCAAAATTATTGTAAAAAAAATAATAAAGGGATATTATATCGTGGTAGTAGAGACTTAGCGTGCTATAAAGCACCCATGCGTCTCTACATGCAGCAATAATTAAAAGGAATAATATATGTGTGGAATTGTTGGTTACTGTGGTCCCAAAAAAGCATCAGAGGTTTTACTTGAAGGATTGAAACGACTGGAGTACAGGGGATATGACTCTGCAGGCATTTGTGTTAGCCATAAGGGTAGTTTTGAAACTGTTAAGCGGAAAGGGAAAATTAAAGATCTAAGAGAAATAGTACCATCTAATATGGTAGGAAATACTGGTATTGGTCATACAAGATGGGCTACTCATGGAGAGGTTACAGATGAAAATGCTCATCCTCATTATGATGATAGTGAAAAAATTGTTCTTGTTCATAATGGAATAATAGAAAATTATCAGGTTATTAAAAAAAGACTAATAGCAGAAGGCCACACTTTTTTGTCTGATACAGATTCTGAAGTAATTTCTCACCTTGTTGCAACTCTTTATAAGGGTAATCTTGAAGTTGCTCTCCGGGAGACTGTTTTTTTACTAAAGGGAACGTATGGTCTGGCAGTGATGCATAAAGATAATCCTGATAAAATTGTTGGAGTTCGTAATGGATCTCCTTTAGTTTTAGGTATTGGTGAGAATGAGATGTTTTTAGCCTCTGATGTTACGGCTATTCTGGCTCATACAAAACAGGTTATTTATCTTGAAGATAAAGAAATTGTTGTTATAACAGCAGATAGTTATAAAACATTTGATTTCCATGAACAGGAATTACAGAAAAAAATTGAAAATATTGGTTGGGATCTGGATCAGATAGAGAAAGATGGGTATGAGTTTTTTATGGAAAAAGAAATCAATGAACAGCCCGAATCTATTCTTCGTGCAATAATTGGCCGAACTGATGTAGATGGAGCCACAGGCCATCTGGGTGGATTAAATATGACCCCTGCAGAGCTATTAAATATAAAACGTATACAAATTGTTGCTGCAGGCACATCTTATTATGCAGGTATGGTTGGTGCGTATTTATTGGAAAGTATAGCCAGAATACCAGCTTCAACAGAACTGTCTTCCGAAGTTAGATATAAAAATCCTGTTGTCCAACCGGATACTCTATACTTTGTTGTTTCTCAGTCAGGAGAAACTGCAGATACGCTTTATGCTATGAGGGAGCTTCAAAGAAAAGGTGGCAGAGTTTTAGGTATTTGTAATGTTGTAGGCTCAACTATTCCAAGGGAATCCGATGGTGGTGTTTATATTCATTCAGGCCCTGAAATTGCTGTGGCCTCTACGAAGGCATTTACTTCTCAAATAACTGTATTTTATATTTTGACACTAATACTTGCAAGAATGAGGCATCTTTCCTATGAGGCAGGTCTTCGTCTTGTCTCAGGTCTTGAAAGTGTACCTGAAAAAATTAAAGAAATACTTGCAGATTCCGGTGAGCTTAAAAAAATTGCCGTAAAATATTCAAAATATGAAAATTTTCTTTTCCTTGGTCGGGGTTTAAACTATTCTGTGGCTCTTGAGGGGGCTTTAAAATTAAAAGAAATCTCATATATTCATGCCGAGGGATATAGTTCTGCAGAGATAAAACACGGACCTATAGCGCTTATTAATGAAAATACACCAAGTCTTTTTCTTGTTCCTGATGATGATCTACGGGATAAAGTCATAAATAATATTAAGGAAGTTAAAGCCAGAAAGGGTAAGGTTATTGCGGTAGCAGTTAAAGGGGATGATGAAATCGAGAGTATTGTAGATGATGTAATATGGATTCCTAAGGCTCATTCTTTAATGTATCCATACTTAATGGTTGTTCCTCTACAGTTATTTGCTTTTTATATGGCTTTGGAGCTTGACCGGGATGTGGATCAACCAAGGAATTTAGCAAAGAGTGTTACTGTAGAGTAAAAAAGGTAAAGGTGAAATTGTACAGAAATGTAATTAATTTAATAATATCTTTATGTCTGATTTTTATTGCAATCTCTGTAGATGCACAATCCAGTGCATCTAACATTACATCTGATATCGAAGATACAGATATAGCCATTCTTGTAAGAGGTCCAGTAGCATCTAAGGGGTTTCCTTTAATATATCCCAATGCTATTGAGGTTTGGTTTGGCTATTATAGATATCTTGAAGAAGAGATAGTTGTATCATTTACCAGGGAAACTATAATGATTTCAGGTGAATGGGAAAACATGGGTTGTGATAAGATTGAGGGATATTTGCCGGATAATAAATCTTTTTTTTATAATAATAATGATTGGTCTTTACTTTTTCAATTTCCTGAGCAAGACTTAATAGATTGTGATTTTATAAGTATTTTTATTATTCGATTAAAATATTTCTTAAGAGATGCCTCTCCTCTTAGTCCTCCTCTTTTGCCTGCAATACTTGAAATTAGATAGCTAGCCTGTTAGTCTGTAATTTTTTATAAGGGGAATTTTATGGGGAAACTATGGCAAAAGGGTTATTCTTTAAATAAATTAATGGAAGAATTTACAGTTGGAAGAGATTTTGAACTGGATCAAAATTTAGTTATTTCTGACTGTCTTGCAAGTAGTGCTCATGGTAAAATGCTTAATGCTATTGGAATTTTAACCCATGATGAATTTGAAGACATTCAAAAGGGTCTTAGAGAGATAGTTAAGCTATCCAGTGAAGATAATTTTCCAATAACAATATCAGATGAAGATTGTCATACTGCTATTGAAAATTATCTGGTTTCTCATATTGGTGATGCGGGCAAAAAAATTCATACAGGTAGAAGCAGGAATGATCAGGTTCTTACATGTCTACGTATTTATTCAAGAGATTTTCTATATACCTTTATTAAAGAGTCTGTTTCTCTTTCTAATTTATTATCAGAATTTGCAAAAAAGTATGAACTAACACCTATGCCGGGAAGAACCCATATGCAGATAGCTATGCCTTCTTCTGTTGGTCTATGGGCAGCTGCTTTTGCTGAGGAAATTACAGATTCTCTTAGAATGGCACAATCTGTTCTAGGCATAATTGATCAGAGTCCTCTTGGTTCAGCAGCAAGTTATGGTGTTCCTATAGCTTTGGATAGAGAGTTGACTGCATCACTAATGGGTTTTGGAAAAGTTCAGAATAATGTGCTTTATGTAAACAATTCAAGGGGGAAATTTGAATCCCTTATTATAGATTCTTTGGATCAAATTGTTCTTACCCTAAGTAAAATGGCTCAGGATTTAATTCTTTTTTCTCTTCCGGAATTTGGGTACTTCAGTCTCCCTGCCGAACTGTGTTCAGGATCCAGTATAATGCCTCAGAAAAAAAATCCTGATGGGCTGGAGTTGTTACGGGCAAAGTCTGCTTCTGTCTCCGCATATGGAATACAAATAAAAAATATTATAAGGTCACTTCCAACTGGCTATAACCGTGATTTTCAGGAAGTAAAAGAACCTTTTATAAAAGGTATTAAACTATCGCTGCAATGTGTAAGAATTATGCAACTGACCATTTCTGAATTAGTAGTAAATACAGATAACCTTGAGAAAGCTTTTACCCCCGAAATATTTGCAACTGATGAGGCCATTAAAATGGTTCTTTCGGGGAAAAACTTTCGTGATGCCTATAGAGATGTTGGTACAAATTTAGAACAGGTAGAAATAATGAGTCCCCTTGAGGGCATTCAAACACGTACAAGCACTGGAACTGCAGGAAATTTGAGACTGGATAAGCTGGAGAAAAATCTTACGGTTCTACTGAATGATATAAACAGCCAGGAGCGTAATGCTCAATCAGCTCTTGTTAAATTACTCAATATTGATGTGAAACCTTTCACCTAAGGTGTCTTAAAGCTTCTGCTATATTCATTGCATAGTCTCCTATATGCTCCATGTGTCTGACCATATCAATATACAGCAGTTCTCCTTTGACGTTTTCTCCCTCCTGGAGTCTGTGTTGTGCTTTTTTTCTTAATATTTTTCGCTGATTATCAATTTCAGTTTCAAGTTCTATAGCTGCTTTTAATTCCTTATCACTTAAATATCTATTTAAGTGCAGCTTTATAAACTCTACAAATTTCTGAACAATTTCTGAATAGGGTTTAAGGTCGTCAATCCCTGATTTATTTAAAGGAATTTTTTTCTGATATCTTCTTTCTGCAAGTAATATCAGGCTGTAACAGGAGTCTCCAATACTTTCAAGTTCGTTAACAATTCTAATAAGTGCAGTAATTCTTTCTGCCTTTCCACTTTGAGGGCTGTCATTTGCAGCATCGATTATATAATTAGTAATTTCTTCCTGCATTTTATCTGTATAATCTTCCATTGATTTTAATTCGGCTACTTCTGCTCCAAATTTTTTATCAGGATTATTGAACACCACCCAAAAGCGGATAAACATTTTTTCAACAATTTCCGTTAATTTATACAGTTCAGCTTTTACAGGAATAATAAATAACTCTGGTGTATCCTGAATAGGAGTGGAAATATATTTAAAAGAGTATTCTTCAGTATCGCTAATTCCTTTATCCGGTACCAGCTTGCGAACTAGAAAAGCAATTTGCGGAATAAAAAATATACCAATAAAAGTGTTAGTTATATTAAATAAAGAATGAAACATTGCAAGGTGTGCTGGAATAATTGATTGATCAGATCCTGATAGAATATCCCCTGGTACAATAAAATCAACAAACAATAAAAATGGTTTAAAAAGTATAAGCATCCAAATAACACCAAATATATTAAATAGGGTATGTGCTCTGGATGCTCTTCGGGCATTAACACTTGTTCCTAAAGAGGAAAGATAAGCTGTTACGGTAGTTCCAATATTTTCTCCCAGGACAATAGCAGCGGCTGTAGGAAAATCTATCCATCCTGAGTAAGCCATTGTAAGGGTAATTGCCATGGCAGCAGATGAACTTTGAACAATAATAGTTATAAGTCCTCCAATTATTACAAAAAATATCATTGACCCAATTCCATAACCCGTAAAATTTTGAATAAATTCTAAAATTTCCGGATGACTTTTTATATCCGGAACTGAATCTTTCAAGAAGGACAACCCTAGAAATAAAAGTCCAAAACCAATTAAAATTTCTCCTATATCTTTTCTGTTCAGATTCTTTGAAAAAAAGAATGGCAATCCAATACCAATTGCCGGTAGAGCCATGGCGGTGATTTTGAATTTGAATCCCAATAAAGCTACTATCCAACCGGTAATAGTAGTTCCAATATTGGCACCCATAATAACACCAATTGCCTGCCCCAAATTTAATAGTCCTGCATTAACAAAACTAACAATCATAACAGTTGTAGCAGAGGATGATTGTATCAGAGCTGTAATGAAGAAACCTGTAAATACAGCAGCAAATCTATTTCTTGTCATCATGTTAAGAATAGATTTTAATTTATCTCCTGCTGTTTTCTGAATTCCATCACTCATAATTTTCATACCAAAAAGAAATAATCCAAGACTTCCAGCAATTGATAGAATCTGATACATCATAATCTCCTTTCAAATTTATTGTAATAAGGTTTTGTTATTTGATCTACTCTTAAGTATTGAAAATATTACCATTGCTATTAGGGTTATTAGATATGGGAATCCCAGTAGTAGATCTGCTGGGATTTGAAATATACCCTGGGCTGTATTTGAAAAATATACTGATCCTGCAAAGAAAATTGATGTAATAAAAATTCCAACTGGATGCTTCCGTCCTAAATAAATAGCAACAAGTGCTATCCATCCCCTGCCCGCGGTCATATTAGGAACATATGCCCCCAGGTTAAGAGATAGTGCAGCACCGCCAAGTCCACTGAGAGCACCGGAAATTATAATACTTTTCATTTGCATATTATTTGGATCAAGCCCTTTTATTTGCACTACTGATGAGTTGAAGCCAGTTGCCCGTAATCTTAAACCAAATACTGTTTTATATATTATCCAAATAGATATTATAGTTAAAATAATTCCTATGTAAACAAAAAGATTAATTCCACCAATATTTAGAATTTTAGAGGAACTCGGAAATCTGATAACTCCTTTTGTCCCAAAAATGATTGAACTTAAATAGTTTGTAATTCCAATTGCAAAAAGATTTGTAGCCAGGCCTGTTATAAATATATTTGTTTTAAGTCTAAGTGTTATAAACCCAAAAAGATATGCAAGACTCATACCTGCTAAAGCTGCACCAATAGTTCCTAACAGCATACTACCAGTAAATTTTGTTATTATAACTGCTGTAAATGCGCCTATAAGCATAAGTCCTTCAAGTGCAATATTTAGAACACCTGCCAGTTCAGTTAATAATCCTCCTATTGCTGCAAGTAAGATAGGGGTGTTCATAAACATAATAGAGCTAATCATGAAATTCCCCCTTTTTTAAAATTAAACTTTTTAGCGGTAATTAAAAAGAAGATAACTGCTTTAATTAAATTCCCAAATTCAAAAGATAGATCTGAATGAATCATTGCAACCTGAGTTCCTGCATCAATATATGCAAAAATCAATGCTCCTGGAATAATGAATGCCGGATTATTTCCTGCTATAAGGGCAACAGCAATTCCATTCCAACCAAATCCCTGTGTAAATCCTTTGATGCCCATATGGAAATTACCCATAGCAGCAAAACTACCAGCAGCACCATATAGACCTCCACTTATAATCATTGGAATAATAAGATGGCGTTTTATTGGGATTCCTCCATATTTAGCAAAATTTCTATTTAGACCTGATAGTCTTATTTCATAGCCCATGGGAGTTTTAAAAAGAAATATAAATGCAGCAAATGTAATTATTACTGCAATATAAAAGCTTATATTAAAATTAGATGTGGCCATGAGTTGTTTGAGAAATAAAGTATTTGGGATTTTTATTGTAGAATTTAAAAAGCTGCTATTATCTTTAAAAGGTCCCGATATCAAATAATCAGTAAAATGTATGATAATACCAGATAAGAGAAATGATGATATCAGTTCATCAGTCTTCCATTTTTTTCTAAGCCATCCCGAAACACCTGCAATAAGTGCTCCACTTAATACTCCAATACTAACAGCTGTAATAATTCCTATGTATCTGTTTGTAAAGTTGATATAGATAGATATTAGTACCGCTGCAGTTGCTCCTGCATATACTTGTCCTTCTCCCCCAAGGTTAAACATACCTGCTCTAAATGCAATACTAATTCCTAATCCTGCAATAATTAGAAGACCTGCTTTATTAAGCATATTTCCAAAATTATAAACATTACTAAAGGGACCTGTGAAAAAAAATGCAATAGATTGAACGGGTTTATTGCTTGAAAAAGTGAGTAATATTATTGTTATAATTAATGCAGAACCAATTGCCAGTAAAGTTGCCTTTAAAGAACTTTCATTTATTTTATGGTCCATTTAATTGTCCAATCCCAGCATTATTTTTCCAATTATTGATCTATCAATATTTTTATTGATTAGAGTAGCAGCTTCTTTTCCATTATGTAATATTAATATTCTGTCAGCAATATTGATGGCTTCATCTATATCTGAACTTATTACAAGAATTCCTGAGCCCTTTTTTTTGAGATTATTTATTTTTTGATAAATCATTTGTTTAGATGAAATATCCAATCCCCGGGATGGTTCTGCAAAAATAAGAAGTTCTGGTTCTGCATCCATCTCTCTGGCTATCATAACGCGTTGAATATTTCCTCCGGAAAGAGTTGATATCAATTGATTGCCTGAACCATTTATACTAAACTTATCTATTAATTTTGAAGAGAAATTATTTGTATTTTTATTTTTTAGGATTCCCCATTTAGAAAGGAATTTGTATTTAAGCAAAATAATATTGTCTGTAATAGACGAGCTAATACTTGTTCCTTTTTTAATTCTGTCTGATGGAATGTAACCTGCTCCAATTTTTCTTAAATTAAATAAATTATTACCAGTGGGTTTGTTTTTATAGGCAATATCCCCTGTTGTTCTGTTAATACTTCCTGAAAGAATATTTTCCAGAGTTTCAAGACCATTTTCTCTAATTCCAGTAATTACTAATATCTCATTTTTTCTTAGATGAAAATTAATATCCAAAAATATAGCTGTGTCTTTTGAATATGTCAGATTTTTAACTTCCAGTAAAATCGCACCCTTTGGAATATCCAGTTTAGCTGTATCAGTTCCTGATTTGCTTCCTAGTATAAGACTGGATAGATGCTCA
>JAQIBN010000212.1 GCA_027859095.1 Spirochaetia bacterium
ATTAATGCTTTAACATCAATTCCTTGTTATAATAATTGAGTTACAACGTTAAACCCAGTAGCTCCATTTGCACCTAATACTAAGACTTTCATATAATTTATCTCCTTTTTAATATTTTCTTATCTATACAGCATTTACATTAAAAATTTTAACCAGGGAGAATAACCCTGCAGTAGTTCAACAATATATCTGAAATATACCCGCAGTCAGAGAATATCGGTAGACACTAAAGTGTTGTTTGAAGTGTTGTTTTGAGCTAGTGAGTGCTAAGGAGATTGAGAGTGCCGGCTTTGTTTATTGCCTGTGCACGGTTTGCAACATCGAGTTTATCATAAATTCTTCTGTTATGTCCCTTGACTGTATCCAGAGCGATAAAGAGTTTCTCTCCAATCTCCTGATTCGAGAGTCCTTCTGTTATAAGCTGCAGTACTTCCAACTCCCGTTGACTTAATGGATCAATAAGAGGCTGGGCAGGGAATAAATTAGAATTGCCTTCACTTTGCTTATCCTCAGCTTTAAATACAGCCAGTAATTTAGAAATATAATCGGGCATAATCCCCTGAGTATTTATTTCAGACAACAACCTGAACATTGGAAGGCCTTCGTCTACAAAAATACGGATAAAGCCCTCCGGTTCTGTTAAAGCCAGGATATTCACCAGGAGCCGAATAGCTTTGTCTTCATTACCATGCAAAGACAAAGCAAGCGATTTTAGAACCATGATCTCGAGTTTTTCATCGTCCCAAGCCATAGCTTTTTCTTGCTGGTATAAAGGTTCCAGAATTGACAGCGCAGAGGAAGTATCTCCCCGGGCTAGTAATACCCTGGCCTGACTAATAGGGAGTTCATGTTTATCGGCAATTACAGCTGCTGCTTCCAATTTCCCCATTTTTATCAAGGCAAGAACCTGCCCGACAGCAAGTTCAGGCAATCTGTGCACAAAATTAGATTGATGCACCGACTGCGTTGTTTTAGCTAATAGAGAACATGCAGTATCCACATCTCCTTCAGCAAGTTTTATATGAGCTAAAAAAATCTCACATATTATGAATCTATCGATGGTATGTTCAAATAGCCGGGCCAGATCTATACTCGATTGTGCATATTGTAAAGCAGCATCCATGTCGTTCCACTGGTAATATATTCGAGCTAAACCTAGATGAACATCGCAGAGAGCAGGGAGAGGTTTATCTCCAACTATCTGTAAAATTTGCCTATAGGCCTCCGCTGCCTGATGAAGCTGGTTTTCGACTTCATCTATATAGCCAAGACCGGCTTTAGCGAATAAGGTGAAGACCATATTCCCTGATGACTGACCAATTACCAGGGTTTCGTTATAAGTTTTTCTGGCTGTTGTAAGATCTCCTAACTGTTCATATGCCTGGGCCAGTGTCCATGTAGAGGTTGTACGGGATGATAGATTTTCCGGAGATAGATATTCCAGTGCACGGAGTGATTGGGTTTTCATGGTTTCTGCATTGTACTGAGTAACAGCTATTATGGCTCGCATGGAGGCAATCCGTCCAATCATGTCCCGGTTTATCTCATCAGGCCCGGCCCCTTCCATGGCTGTTTCAGCTGCTTTTAGTTTCTGTTCAACCCCGGTAACCTGCCCAATTCCCAATGAAACTGTAGCATATGTTATCCATAATAAGGGCTTGCTGTTCAATACTTTTTCAGATAGAGATTGCAGCCAATTCAAAATAGATGTAACAGGACCCCGGGAATGCCGCGGAATTCCATCACCCTCAATCAGTCTGATAGTTCTATCTATATCATTGGCAGCTGTTGCATGATGAAATGCTTCTAAATATAATTCATTATTTTCATACCATTGACTGGCTCGAATATGTAATTCAGCTGCATCATCCATACTATGCTGTAGCCGTTGTCTCAGTAATTCTGCAAAGAGATGGTGATACCGGTACCAAAGCCTCTCGTTATCCAAAGGAATGATGAACATATTTAGCTGTTCAAGGTATTTTAAAGTATCCTTACCGGAAGACGGTGCATCAAGTAAAACCGAATCACAAAGAGAACCACACATACGATCCAGGATTGATGTACGAAGGAGGAAAGACTGGATGTATTCCGGCTGATGATTAAGGACTTCTTCAATTAAATAGTCGAGTATAAAATGGTGACTGCCGGTGAAAGATTCAATGAAGCGGGAAGCATCTTTATTACCCTGCATAGAAATTGCCGCTAACTGCAGACCTGTTATCCAGCCTTCTGTTCGGGATTCCAATACGGTGATGTCTTCTTCCGAGAGGTTCAGGTCCATCATCTGGTTAAGAAAATCCACGGTTTCGGAGGAGGTAAAACGTAAGTCTGATACACGCAGCTCGGCCATTTGACCACGGCCTCTCAAACGAGCAAGGGGAAGATGAGGATCCTCTCTGGTGGCAATTACCAGATGCATTAGTGGTGGTATGTTTTCCAGTATAAACGTAATCATATTGTCAATCTCTTCGGTATCAAGAACATGATAATCATCCAGAACCAGGATAAAAGGATCAGGAATAGCAGTGATTTCATTGAGGAGATTCGTTAGAATGAATTCTATTGGCGGTTGCTGAGGGGATTGGAGCAAAGCCAACAAGTCATCTCCAATATCCGCAGCAATTGTCTGTAAAGCTGCAATGAAGTATGTTAAAAAACAAGCAGGGTCTTTATGGTCTTTGTCCAGGGACAACCAGGCTACAGGTTGTTTACAACCAGTAATCCATTCGCTGATCAATGTTGTTTTTCCAAAGCCTGCTGAGGCTGAAACAAGAGTCAGTTTACATTGCAGCCCCTCATTCAATCTCTGAATCAGGTTTGGACGCTGAACAATTTTTGACCGGAGTAGTGGGATATATAGTTTAGTTGCCAATATTGGAGTGGGCATAACTTAATTATATATCACACATTAGTCCGATACTATCAAAAAAAATATTTATAACATAAAAATATTAGCTGAATTGATGAATGATTGACCTTGACAAATCAATCATGATAAGTTATGACTAAATAAACATATTGAGTCATATAGTCATTATAGGAGTTGAAATGCCAAAAACTTTTACTGAAGAGGAAGAAAAACAGATAAAAAAAACTCTCATGTCAAAGGGACAGGAACTTTTTTCGACAATAGGACTAAGAAAAACAACTGTTGATGATCTGGTTAAATCTGCTGGTATAGCAAAAGGATCCTT
>JAQIBN010000226.1 GCA_027859095.1 Spirochaetia bacterium
CTTTTCCTAATCTACTTTATATCACTCCAAATTATGATACAAGCTGTACGAAACTCACTATCAAAAAAAGGTAATACAATTTATAATTTAGGGATGGGAAATAATAATCTTTTGCAAAAACTAAAAAAACATACAAAATCAGAACTTATTGATCTGGTAATAGGAATTCATACTGTTGGTGATAAAAAAATACAAGCAATGATAGAAGTGGAACGGTCAGAGTCCAGTCATTTTTTCTCAGAAGGAGATATAATCGACTTACTTGTAATCCGCCCTTTAAACACAGCCTTGAGATGTAAAATTTTAAGCACCGGCGAACTTGTAACCTTTAGAAAAAACCTCTTTGAGATTCCGGGAGATACCATAACCGTTGAAGTATCGAAGCACTGGAAAAATAACAATACAAGCTATATTTCCGGTAAAAGAATAAAACAGAAATTTATTCTTTCCAATTTAAATCTGAAACCTATTCAAATAAAGAAATATGATACAATCTCCCTGTCAGAGTGTCTTCTTGACGATGAACATCCTAAAAATATCCGAGCAATATACAATAGAATCTTTACTCAAAAAGAATACGACAGCTATGAAATGGAAAATATTATTCCAGGGATAGATTATGAGGATATCGATTCTGACCCAATCTACGAATCTGTAGAACTAAAAAACTCAGGTAAAACAACAGAAGCTATCAATGCACTATTGGATCTACTCGAAATGGACTTCCGCTGCATCGATGCCTACTCCCACCTTGGCAGTATCAATTTCCCTGATGATGAAGAAAGCTCAAATGTAAGAGATGCAATGTCCTACTACGAAGCGGGCATGAAAATTGGTGAATATCTGTTAGGTCCCAATTTTGACGGACAGCTCCCCTGGGGGCTCATTGATAACAGACCCTACCTGAGGACTTTACATGGTTATGGTCTTTGTCTTATGAGGAAAGGAGAAAATAAAGAAGCTCTTGATGTATTTGAGAAGATTCTAAGGCTAAGTCCTATGGATAATCTTGGGGTAAGATTTTTAATTGATGAAATTTGACAGTACTCTTCCGATTCTGCAATGAACCATAACCCAATTATTAAACTAATTTAGAAATACCAACCCTCTTCTGAAATGTTTCTTCACTGGTATCACCTGAAATTGCAAGATCATATTCCCTCAGGATACTTTCAAGCTTTGTTAACTGGATAACAATATCTTCCATAAAATTAATTGTTTCTGGTTTCAATTGATAGCCAGAATGTTCTTCTCCATCTTCATCATGGATTGAATTATCAAATGAAATATCGTTATATTTTATGTCTTCTTCTATTTCTTCAGCTATGTAGCCTAAATATGTCTGCTTATAATCGAAATGTCCTCCACTCATAATTGCTCCTTTTTCATGCACAACCGTTGTGCATTGATATATACATTTGCACAATTTATACCTATTATTGTGCATAGTTTAGCTTTGTCAGTATTTTATCATCCTCCGCAGTATGTTGGGAATACCGACATACTGAATTTTCCTCCAGTTCACCTTCAGAAAAAAATACGTCTATGTTAACCTTGCCGTCCTCTGTCCATGTTAATGTTCCAATAACCTGCTCTATCTGATCCGATCCTTTTCAATTTTCCGGATTCCTGTAATTTTTTTAGGTTTTTCTCTATTGCTCGTGTGGATAGTCCAATCTCTTTCGCTAGTTCGGCAATTGTAAGTTGGTTGTTATGCTCTAGTAATGTCATAATCTTTACCGACGTTTTACCCGACATTTTCTCCGAACTTTTCTCCGAACTTTTCTCCGAACTTTTCTCCGAACCTAATCCTGATTTTTCTCCCTGATCAGCAGCATGAAATATAATCTTAAACCCACCCAGAATAAGGTCAAATTCAGGCTCTCTTATTCCATGTTCCAAACAGTCATTAATAATCTCCACAGTACCCCTTCCCCATGCCTCTATAAATCCTGCTCTGAACATTGTATTGGCAATATCGGGATTATAGGGTCGTGAAGGATGTTCACTTTTTAGTATTTCCACTGTCCAGTTTTCCGGTAGAATGGCATCGTTCCATATAACAATCTTATCTTCGTAAACTTTTATCTGGATAGGAACAGCACCACTGTAATTTTTATGGGTTATGGCATTTGTAATAGCCTCCCGCAGTGCAGATTCCGGATATGGGTATCTTTCCACCCTCTGAATTCCTTCATAACTTATCATGGCCCGTAGATATTTTGTTGTCAGTATATCAAGGGTCTTGTCAATCTGCTGAATTAATGGTCCATGGATCTCATCCTGATACAATAAATCTGTATCGGTTCTAAAGAATCCTATTTTTATATATGAACCGGTAATAAATTTTTCAGGATTGTTGTGAAACAACAGACCAGCTGCTCGTTTTAAATATTCACCCTCTATAAGATTTAGCTTCTTTAAAAGAACTTTAGCATTATTTCCCAGAGCATCAGCATCAAGACGTTTACCTTTTAGGGCTTTTTGTTTGAAAAAATCTATTGCTGTCTGATCAAGTTGACTTATATTAAGATTCGGTAAGGAGACTCCATCCCAATGCTTTCCCAGTTTCTTAAGGATAAAATCAGTAAGGGCTCCTCCCTTTAGTTCCTGTTTTGTACTGCCTGTTCGGTAGTGATATGAGCCTTTATAGCTTATGGGGGAAGATGATGGCTCAACTATTATTTCTATGGCTTCTTTATTATCTTTGGATATAAGATTAATATCAGGGATAATTCCAAGTAAGTCACGCACTTTGTTGGGAATGTCCTCCAAAAGTTTAGATGAATCGGGAAGTCCAATAATAGTTCCATTATCATCTACTCCAATATACAGTTTTCCTCCATTTGCATTCGAGAATCCACATATCCATTTTAGATACTCATCTCTCCAGGAAGGTTTCCATTCGATGTTTTGATTTTCTTTCATAAGTTCACTGTCCTCTCTTCGACTCCCTGCTAACTACTTTCCACTAACTCCATAGTGACCTTTCTCCAAAGCCAATAATAGATGATTATCCGGTTCTTTAAAATATTTTTCATTCTTACTTTCAAACAGATTACCCTGGAATAAAACATTAATTCTGTCATATATCCGTATTTTCTTATCTATTTTCTTTATATCTTCAGTGTCGCAATCGTTTAATAATGCTTCAAAGTCTTTTAGGGTAACTATGGAATAGAATTTCTGTGAAGGTTTAAGGTAGAGTCTCGTTTTCTTTCCCTGTTCCAGGAGGTTTAATGTATTGTTAAGGGTTCCGTTACTCTTGCCGTTCCAGATCATAAAACCGAAGTCTGTATCTTTAGCCATTGCGATATCTTTTTTTATATATTCTGAGAATGATAC
>JAQIBN010000254.1 GCA_027859095.1 Spirochaetia bacterium
GATAACTGTTTTGTTATCAGTTTGTTTTTAGTATTTCAATGGAGTAAACAATGGCAAGTACTGGTAAGAAAAGGATTAAAATTCTCGAAGCTAAATATTTCGGACTCCTTATCGGGATAATGATACTCCTTTTAACTATAGGTGTATCAGAATATACGTCTATAATTAATAATATGGAAATAAAAATACTTGATGTTCACTTTCGTTTGAAAAACACATTTTTAAATGAGACAATACAGGAAGGTGTAAGTTTTGTTGAACATAACCCTGATATTTCTCCTGATATTTTAATTGTAGGTATTGATTTTAAAACTCTTACTAAATTTGGGAAATGGCCATTTCCGAGATATACACACTCATATCTAATAAACACTCTTTCAAGAATTAGTAATCCAAATGAAAGAGAAAGAGCTCTTTTTATGGATATATTTTTTGTGGAACCTGATTCTAAAGCAATTGATGATGCTATTTTAATAGACAGTATCAAATCCAGTGGAAGGGTATTTCTTGAGACTATTTTAGATGAAGTTCCTCCTGCAGCTGATACGGCTAAAGAGTTATTTACCCGACAAAATGTTTTATATGATAATTATGGTGAAATTCTTAATATTATTGGTGATTGGGAGTCAATGATATCTTTTCCAGGTATACAAGCTCCACTTCAACCATACGCATCTGCTACAAGAGGATATGGACATGCCAATTATTTAAAAGACAGTGATGAAATTTATAGAAGACAACCACTAATTGGAAAATTTGCAGAATTAATTAAAGAAATCAAACTTGATGATCTAAATGAAGATTTTATAATTGAGAAGAATAATTTTCAAAGGTTAGCCTGGATTGATAAAGATGATATATCCCACAATATTGAATACCCATTAGATTATACTATAATAGAAAAATTAAAAAGTGAAATGCTTGTAGAAGCACCTTTAAAAACTGTTGATAATAATAATGATGGCACCCCAGATGAAAGTTACCATATTGTAAGGCTTTATAAAGACAACTTTCTTCCTGCTATTACTTTAGCACTTGCACTTGAGTATTTTAATAAAGAACTTTCAGATATTGAAGTTTCACTTGGGAAATATATATTTATTCCTCATCCACAATATTTTAATACAGAAACAGGATTATGGGGCCCTTATCAATTAACAACTAAAGAACCTGTCTACAATGATGAAGGTGCTATAATAGAAGAGGGTGAGTACCAGGTTCTTAATGATATAAAAATTCCAATTGATGAAAATGGAGCTATGCTTGTAAATTTTATGGGTCGACCTTCATTTGCAACAGCAGGAAAAAGACAAACTTTTCCTGTAAGATCATATTCAGGATATGCATCTAATCCACCTGGGGAAGATCCTTCAAAGTGGCCTAAAACAAGAGCACTTGGAAATAAAATTGTTATGGTTGGGGCATTTGCAAGAGGTGTTGCTGATGATCAAAAGCCTACACCTTTTGGTTTAATGTATGGAGTAGAAATCCATGCAAATGCTTTAAATACTATTTTAATGTCGAATTTTATTACTAATGTGCCTTATATTATTGATATCCTGATTCTTGTTCTTATGGTAATGGTAATATCTTTTATTTCGTCAAGACTTTCTACTATATGGGCCTTTTTTATCACTATTATAGTTGAAATTGCTTTATTTATAGTTTCTACAATGATTTTTGACAGTAATGCTCTTTTAATTAATTTTTCAGCTCCTGCACTTGCAACATTTTTATCTCTGATTGCAATTATTGTTTATAGAATTATGACAGAAGAAAAAGACAAAAAACGAATACGACATATGTTCGGAACTTATGTAAATCCTAAAGTTGTTGATCAGCTTCTGGAGAATCCACCGGAACTGGGAGGTCTTGATAAAGAGATTACTGTATTATTTTCTGATATAAGAGGCTTTACAAGAACATCAGAAGGTCTATCTCCACAGGATTTAGTAAAATATATTAACAAGTACCTTACTGCTATGACAGAAGTAATAGATGAGGATCAAGGGACTCTTGACAAATATGTAGGCGATGAAATTATGGCATTCTGGGGCGCACCCATGGAACAGAAAGATCATGCTTTGAGGGCTTGTAAATCTGCTGTAAGACAAATGGAAGCACTAAGAAATTTCAATAAAACTATGCCCGCAGAAAGGCAAATTGATATAGGCATTGGCCTTAATTCAGGAATAATGACAGTTGCAAATGTTGGATCAACAAAAAGAATGAATTATACCTTAATGGGTGATAATGTTAATTTAGGTGCAAGACTTGAAGGAACTAATAAAGTATATAGAACAAATATAATAATTAGTGAAAATACATATGGACTTGTTAAAGATCAGATTATTGCCAGAGAACTTGATAATATAAGAGTAAAAGGGAAAAATAAACCTGTACTAATATATGAACTAATTGATTTTGTTGGAAACGATGGTAAATCTACTGAACCAATTACAGTTAAGTAATTTGTTTAAAAAAAAATTAAAAATGGGAGGATTCTTTCTCCCTCTTTTAATAGTAATTATATTGTTTTCAACTTGTGGTATTACTGTTTATTATTATTTTAATCCTCCTGTTCCTTTCCCTACATTAAGTTTTTATCATGCTCATATTAATGATCCTAACTTTGCAATTGGTTATGATTTTTTTTATCGAATTTATGATGGCGATATAACTACAGAAAGTACTGTTATTAGCGAAGCCAATG
>JAQIBN010000278.1 GCA_027859095.1 Spirochaetia bacterium
GACCAAAGGGAATCGAATCTTTAGATAACTATCCAATTGAAAAATGTAAAAGTATAGGTTTAATTGAAAAAAATGGCCTGGCTGTTATTTTCAGCCCATCAAAACCTGGATTACCCGGAAAAGATATCTATGGGAAAATCCTTCCAGGTCTTCCTGGGGAAATACCTAATCTTACAATTCTGGAAAATCTCAAAAGAGATAAAGATACTTTAATTTCTGAAATTGATGGTTTCATGGATACATTTGAAGATCAGGGAAATACAACAATAAGAGTAAGACCTTCAAAAAGTGAGATAATAGAACTGGAAATATCAGAAGATAAAATGGAAGCATATCTATCTATTGATGAAAATGGCGGGGCTCCTCTTACAGAAACTGAAATTAAAGACAAAATTGTAAAATTCGGTATAATCAAAGGATTAAAAGAAGAACATCTTAAAAAAGCAGTAGAAGCAAGTAACTCTGGTGAAGTAATACCAAGACTTTTAATTGCTGCAGGAGAAACTCCTGTTGACCCTGGAACAAGTAGACTGAATTTTAAAATTGATATTGCTGATGATAAATCAGTATCCCTTCGTTTAGATGGAAGTGCAGATTTCAAAAACCAGAATAAAATAACTTCCATTGCTAAAGAGGATCTGATAGCTGTAATTCTTTCATCAAAAACAGAATCAAGAGATGGATGGGATGTAACCGGCGTTATTATAAAATCTATTGAAGCTCCTCCATTAAAAATAGAAATAGGAAACGGAATTAAAAAAGTAGACGAAAAAAATGGTGATATTTCTCTTATAGCTGAAGTAGCAGGAGAACTTATTCAGGATGGAGACAAGTTATTAATTAATAATATCCATCTGGTTAATGGAGATGTTGACTTAAAGGAAGGGAATATCAAATTCCCTGGATCTGTAAAAATTGGAGGATCAGTAACTCAGGGATTCTTTGTAATGTCTGGTGGTGAAGTTCAAATAGCTGGAGGGGTTGAGGGTTCACTTATATCTGCTGCTGAATCAATTATTATAGGCCAGGGAGTGGTAGGAGGTGGAAAAGCTATACTCCGATCAAAACAGGATATTGAACTGGCATTTGCTGAACAAGCTACCCTTCTGGCAGTAGGAGATATTAAAGCAAAAAACTCCTGCCTTCGTTGCAAAATTAAATGTAATGGTAAATTACACTTAATTGGAGATAAGGGCAATCTTATTGGGGGAGATACAAAATCAACCGGAGGTCTTAACGTTGGAAATCTTGGTAATGATAAAGGAGTTAAAACGGAAGTTTCTTTTGGCCAAAATTATCTAATACAGGATAGAATAGAACTGGAAGAAAAAGAAGTTGAAAAAATAAAAGCACAAATTGCAAAACTTGATACAACAATGCATCAACTTGAAAAAGAAGGCACTACTGGTAAATTAAAAAATACAAGACTTCAAAAACTCAAGTTTATGAAACTTATGGAAAAACGTGGTCTAAGATTATTTACTCTTAGAGAAAGATTCGAAGAACATTTTGAATCAGATATAACTATTCGGGGGACTCTCTATCCTGGAGTAATTCTTGAAAGCCATGGGAGATATCATGAAATTACTTCTGAGAAGAAACATCTTGTTATAACATTTAATCGTGAAACAGGAAAAATAAATGAAACCCCAATTAAAAAGGAAACTTAAATGCTTGCATATATTTACTACCCAAACTGGATAAATCCAGTAATAATTCCAGGGCTACCCTTTCACTGGTATGGATTAATGTATCTTTTTGCTTTTGGAACTACCTATCTACTATTTAAATATCAGGTAAAAAAAGACAAGCTCAAAATAAGTGATGATGACACTGTTAATTTATTTTTCTGGACTATTCTTGGGCTAATAATAGGTGCCAGAATATTTTCAACACTCGTTTATGATACAAGTGGAGTTTACTGGAGAAAGCCCTGGCTTATATTCTGGCCGTTTAACGAACAAATGCAAATGGTAGGACTCCAGGGAATGAGTTATCATGGAGGGCTAATAGGAGCGATTCTAGGTTTATTTATCTATGTAAAATCAAAAAAAATATCGTTTTTACATATGGCCGACCTTCTTGTTGCTGGAATTCCTCTTGGATACACTTTTGGTCGTCTTGGGAATTTTATTAATGGGGAATTATGGGGACGAGCTACCAGTGTTGACTGGGGAATAATCTTTCCTTATGCTCCCCTAATATCAACAAAGCTTGAATGGGTAAAAAACTTAGCAAGAGAAACAGGAATACCATTTGAAGGTTTAAATGCAATAAATCTTCCAAGACATCCATCTCAATTATATGAAGCTTTTTTCGAAGGGATTTTCTTATGGGCAATAATATGGTTCATTTTTAGAAAAAGAAAATCTTTTAACGGATTCCTTTTAGCAACTTATTTAATTGGATATGGTATTGTTCGATTTTTTATAGAATACTTCAGAGAACCTGATGGCGACCTGGGGTTTATATTTTTTAACTTTTCCATGGGGCAAATTCTATGTTTTTTAATGATAATCCTGGGCACAACCATTTTGTTTATTGCAAAAAGCGCAGCTAATAGAACTAACTCAAAACCTGTTCCGGAAAATCCAATAAAACTGTCTAAACGTAAAATCCAGAAGCGTATAAATAAAACATAACCATTCTTATTATAGACATACCATAGGGGATTCCCCTATGGTATGTCTCAAATTACCCTGATTGGCAAGTTCAACTCTACAAGGCACACTCCTGACAGTTATTAATAATTGTCAGGAGTTAAAAGATGAGAAATGATATCAGTACTAATATGCACATGCTGGACAACCCTATGAAACAGAAAAGGGGAGAAAATAGTTTAGAAATCAACCCATTAGCACTTTATCTTAAACAGATATCAAAATATTCACTTTTATCTAAAGATAAAGAATTACAATTAGGAAAAGATATCCAAAATACTAAAAAAGATATTATTAAAATAGAGAATAATTATGATAATTTAGAAAATAATAGTCTGGAGTTAAAAAAATTAAAAGAAACATTTAACAGTCTAAGAGAAAATATGATTACTTCAAATTTAAGACTAGTTGTATCAATTGCAAAAAAATTCCAATACAGGGGGTTAAGCCTACTTGATTTAATAGATGAAGGGAATATAGGCCTTATTGAAGCCGTTGAGAGATTTGATTATACAAAAAATTGTAGATTTTCAACCTATGGTTCCTGGTGGATTCAACAATCTGTTTTGAAAGCTATTGCAAATAAAGGAAGAACAATTAGAATACCAATACATATCCTAAATTATGTGAAACAATGCCATTCAATAATAAAGTACCTCTCACAGCAATATGAAAGAGAGCCAAAAATATTTGAAATTGCAGATTATATGAATATAAGTATCGAAAAAGTTAATTTATATTTATCTTACAGGGCTGAAGTAGCTTCTCTTGATGTACCAATAAATGATGATAATAGTAGTTCTCTTTCAGATTTAGTAAATGATGATAATTATGAACAACCATTTGAGAGTGCTCTTACAAAAAATCTGCAGGAAATCCTTGATTCATCTCTAAGTGAACTTTCTTTAAGAGAAAAAAAGATTATTAATCTACGTTATGGTTTATCTGGGGAATGTCCGCTAACCCTTGAAGAAATTGGTAAGCAAATGGGGATTACCAGAGAAAGAGTAAGACAAATACAAAATAAAAGCATAAGCAAACTGAAATCTTTTAAGGAGATAAACGAGCTGAAACCATTACTAGTTTAAGAGGTAAAAATGTCAGATAAAGTATTACTTTTAGAGGAATCTGAAGCCATCTCTAAAAATATATTTATAACTCTTCAGGAATCTGGTTTTGAAGTTTTATCAACTAATTCTATAACAGAAGGGCTATACATTCTTTCTGAATATGATATTGGTGTAATCATTGCTGATATGAATATGAATTTAGGAAGGATTACTTATTTTACAAATACGCTTAAATCAAATAACAAATTCAATTTAATACCTTTGCTGATGTTGGCAGATGATAAAGGGAAAAATTCATGGAAACAGATAAATGGTGTTGAGAACTGGATTATTAAACCTTTTTCTGCTAATAAACTCTTAAGATCTATTAGGAATATAATTGTTTAGAATCTTTTATTACTTTATCAATAAAATATAAACCTGCAGGAAGCATAGGAAAAAATAATTTCAAAGTTTTTTCAGCAGTCTTTAATTTACTACCAGTAAATATTTGACCCAATCCATTTAAATATTCAAATGGAGGGTAGGCCAAAAAATCCCGTTCTCCATAATTTTGCTTCATATTTTTTTTCATATTTTTTAAGACCCTAATAAGATGCTTTTTGTCTTTATAATCTGACCTATTTATAATTTCATAATATCTTTTCTCAATTATACCAAATAATTCAGACATCTTATATTCTATACTCTGATCTATACCTAAAATCAAAGCAGCACATTCAAAAAAAGGTACAGCTATATCTCGGTACTGGCGCATTCCTTTGGGAAGTATTTTCCTCAAAGAGGGATCTTTACCAAGTTTGGTAATAATGTCTCTTTCGATTTTTTTATCTGACTTATAAAAATATTTTATTCCATCTATTTTCCCAAATGTCTTCATAGTGTCAAGATAACCGAGTGTTAATAATACCTTAAGAATACCTTTATTAAAATTTAATACACTTCCAATATCTGATGTGTTTTTTATATAAATTGTTTCAGTTCCTTCTATATCAGGTTTCCTATTAAATCCTGGGCCTGCTAAATCAACAATAATAATTTTTTTATATCCTCTTTCTTTTATCATTCTATAAGGAATATTATCGTAAACGCCACCATCTGTATATTTCCTCCCATCAATTTCTGCTTGCTTAAAAGTAGGGAAAGAGGAACTTGCAAGAAGATATTGACCAAGTTGGCCTTGGGGAATATCATTTAAGAAAATCTCTACAGGTTTCAATCGGTTAACATTTACAGTTACAAGACCAAAGTCTATCCCTGATCGTCTAATACTTTCTTCATTGACATATGAATTTATGAGGTTTTTTAATGGAGTAGAATCAAGACCACCATATTGTAAAATTGATTTATTAATTTCTCTTAAATGAAAAAAATTAAATTTTCTAAAATGAAACTTTCCATCTAATATTAATTCAGGAGGAAGTTTGACAACTCTATCGAGGGAGATATTTTCCCATAAATCAAGAGCCTGTTCATAATTTTTCTGAGCAATTAATGCAGCATTCAAGGCACCAACAGAAGCCCCGGTTACAGCACAAATTTCAATACCAAGTTCATTAAGGGCCTTCCAGGCACCTATTTGATAGGTGCCCTTTGCACCTCCTCCAGCTAGAACAAGAGCATATTTATCTTTATTCTTCATGTATCAATAATAAACATTTTTTATGTTTATTTGTATACAAAAAAGATTGTTTCTCGTTATTTATTTTGTAAAACCATTAATATATGGAAGGTTCTCTGCCCTGGAAGAGATCAAGCTCCCAGAGTTAAGAAGTGAAGCTGTAGAATCCCAGGTCCCAGCTAAGAGAGAAGATCTACTAGAATCCGGAATACTTATATTGTATTCAACTCCATTATAATTTATTTTGGCAGATCTGATATCAATTTCCATTTCCAGCCCTGGATGCTTTTCAGTCTTACCCATCAGTTCTTCAATTACCTCAGGAGAGGCTGTAAGTGCAGGGATACCCATAGCACCACAATTACCCTCAAAAATTTCAGCAAATGATTCTCCAATAACAGCTGTTACCCCAGCGCGGTGTAAGGCTTGAGGAGCATGTTCCCTGGATGATCCACACCCAAAATTTTTATTAACCAAAAGAACAGAAGCACCCTTATAGGCATCATTATTAAAAGAGTGAGACTTAAGACTTCCATCACTCGTAAATCTTTCATCATAAAATGCAAATTCACCTAAACCTTTAAAAGAAACAACCTTCATATAACGGGCAGGTATAATTCTATCCGTATCAATATCGTTACCCCGAACAGGAATACACCTACCGGAGAGTGACTCTCTTTTCATATTTTTTGTATCCATTCTAAACTCCTTCCAGATCCCTGGCATCTACTACTTTGCCGGAAACAGCTGCTGCAGCAACCATTGCGGGGCTCATAAGTAAGGTACGACCTGTAGGAGATCCCTGGCGCCCAATAAAATTACGATTCGAAGAACTTGCAGAAAGTTCTCTTCCCTTTAGTTTATCTGAATTCATGGCCAGACACATTGAACAGCCTGCATTTCTCCACTGAAAACCAGCTTCAATAAATATTTTATCTAAACCTTCATCCTCTGCCTGCTTTGCAACATGCTTTGATCCTGGAACTACCAGAGCCCGTACATGGGAATCTACTTTTCTTCCTTTTGCAATTTCTGCTGCTACCCGTAAATCTGAAATTCTACCATTAGTACATGAACCAATAAATGCAACATTGATTTCCTGACCCTTAATAGGCGAACCTTCTTTAAAACCCATATGATTATAAGCCTGTTCTACAGTTTCCCTGTCATCCTGTTCCAGATCTCTTAATAGAGGCATATTCTCACCAATTTCCACACTTTGTCCCGGATTGATACCCCAGGTTACCATAGGCTGTAGATCTTCAGCATTCAAAGAATAGACATCATCATAGATTGCATCTGAATCAGATTTTATTGAGTTCCAGTAATCTTCAGCTTTCTTATAATTATCTTCTTTTGGTGAAAAAGGACGGCCTTTCATATACTCATAAGTTGTTTCATCAGGGTTTATATAACCAACCCTTGCACCACCTTCAATACTCATATTACATATAGTCATTCTCTCTTCCATCGAGAGTTTGGTTATTGCAGTACCACCAAATTCATAGGCATAACCAATTCCACCCTTGACCCCCAGATCCTTTATTACTCTAAGAATAACATCTTTTGCATAAACTCCTTGGGGCATAGAACCACTGATTTTGATAAGTCTTACTTTTGGTCGACTAATAGCCATTGTCTGAGTTGCAAGAATATCTCTTATTTGGGAAGTTCCAACACCAAATGCGATGGAGCCAAAAGCCCCATGGGTTGATGTGTGGGAATCGCCACAGGCAATTGTCATGCCAGGTTGGGTTAACCCAAGTTCAGGACCTATAATATGAACTATCCCCTGGTTTTCACTTTTAAGATCGTATAAGGGAATACCATGCTCGGTTGTATTAAGTTCAAGGGCTTCCATCATTTTTTCTGCCAGAGTATCAGTAAATGGCCTGGTCTGATTCTCAGTTGGTACAATATGATCAACAGTTGCAAACGTACGTTCAGGATACATTACATGAAGGCCTCTCTCATTAATCATGGCAAAAGCCTGTGGAGAAGTTACTTCATGAATAAGATGAAGACCTATGAATAACTGATCCAAACCAGAATCCAATGTTCCCACCTTATGAAGGTCCCACACTTTATTGAAAAGATTTTTTCCCATTACTTTTTTGCCTCTTTAATTTCACCTTCAAGAGTAGGAAGTTTTTTTCTGGAATAACCTGCAAAAGCTGTTAACTCATCCCCAATAGCCATAAGAACTTTACCTGTTCTGATAACTTCAATTATTCCATATATTTCAAACATCTTAACCAGACCATCAATTTTCCTGGAAGGTCCTGTTACCTGAAAAGTTATTGTAGTATCTGAAATATCTACAACCTCTCCCCTGAAAGCATGTCCAATCTGCATAATATCAGTTCTGTTCTCTGCAATACATTTTACTTTTATCAAAGCAAGTTCTTTTTCTACAATATCAAGATCTGCATAGTCTCTTGCATGAACAACATCTACCAGTTTATTAAGCTGTTTTAATATCTGATCCAAAGTTTCTTTATCTCCGGAAGCAATAATATTCATATGAGAAAAATCTTGATTCCGGGCTGGGGAAGTTACCAGGCTGTCTATATTATAACCCCGGCGTGAAAATACCAGGGCTATTCTATTTAATACTCCTGATTTATTTGCTACATACAATCCTATTGCATGTGATGAGTATGTATCTGCCATTTTATGTACTCCCCTTAGGTTTCTCAAGTTTTATTTTAGGTGCTTCCAGTAAAATTTCATTAAGCCCTGCACCCGCAGGAATCATAGGAAAAACATTATCAAGCTTTTCCACTTCTGCATCTATTACACAAGGACCATCGTTATAAGCAAGAGCTTCACTCAGGACTTTCCTAACATCCGAACTTCTTCTAATCCTAAAACCCTTTGCTCCATATGCCTGTGCAAGTTTTACAAAATCAGGATTTCCCTTTAAATCAACACCGGATAATCGATTATCGTAAAACATATCCTGCCATTGTCTTACCATACCCAGATAGTGATTATTAATTATTAGAATTTTTATTGGTAATTTTTGATTAACTGCTGTAGAAAGTTCAGAAAGTGTCATTTGAAAACCTCCATCACCAACAATCGCAATCACAACATTATCCTGCTTGGCTAAAGCTGCACCAATAGATGCAGGGAATCCATAGCCCATGGTACCTGCACCTCCGGAAGAAAGCCAGTTACGACCAGATTTAATCTTATAAAACTGAGCAGCCCACATTTGATGCTGCCCAACATCTGTAACAACTATCGCCTTTCCTTCAGTCAGATTATAAATTTCTTCAATTACATGCTGAGCCCGAAGTTTTCCTTCTTTCTTATAATTCAACGGAAAAGTTTTTTTCCATTTTTGAACTGATTTTATCCAATCCTCTGTATCCCCCTTTTCGAGGTAGGGAACCATTGCTTCCAGAATTGTTTTTGCATCTCCGACAATACTTTTATCAACTTTTATTACTTTATTAATTTCAGAATGATCAATATCAATATGTATTTTAACAGCATTCTTACAGAACTCGTCAATTTTCCCTGTAATCCTATCATCCCAACGACTTCCTAACGAAATAATTAGATCACATTCATAAACAGCCTTATTTGCATATGCTGTTCCATGCATTCCAAGCATTCCAAGACTCAGATCATGTGTATCAGGGAAGCATCCCTTCCCAAGAAGAGTATTAGTCACGGGGATTTGTAACTTTTCAGCCAAAAACTGTACACTCTTCTCTGCCCCGGAAATAATAGAACCATGTCCAACAAGAATAACAGGTTTTTTTGCTTTATTAAGTAATATTGCGATTTCTTTTAAATCCGCATCTTCGATATCATCAGGAACATTGTATCCCGGAAGATGAAAGGGTGCGTTATAGTTAGGATCTATATGTGCACTGGTTACATCTTTTGGAAGATCAATTAGCACAGGTCCAGGACGACCAGAACCGGCTAAATAAAAAGCCTCCTTAAAAACCCTCGGAATCTCATCTGCATTTTTTATTAAATAAGAATGCTTTACTACAGGATATGATATTCCAAAAACATCTGCCTCCTGAAAAGCATCAACACCCAGAGTCCATGTTGGAGCCTGACCTGTTAAAACAACCAGAGGAATTGAATCCATATGAGCTGTAAGAATTCCAGTAATGGTATTAGTTGCTCCCGGTCCTGATGTAACCAGAGCCACACCAGTTTTCCCACTGGCTCTTGCATATCCATCAGCCATATGCACTGCACCTTGCTCATGCCTGGTAAGCACAAGTTCAATAGAAGAATCAACCAGAGCATCAAAAATTGGTATTACTGATCCCCCAGGTAAACCAAAAATATACTCAACACCCTGCTGCTGAATAATATCAACAATAACTTCAGCTCCAGTTCGAAGATTTTTTGTCATAAACAAGCTCCCGTATAACAATTTATTCTAAACTTAGCAATTTTTGCGTTTGTTTTAGGTAGTTATTTTTATCTAATAAATACATTTATTAGTTTTTCTGATTATTTTAAATTTGTCAATAGAAATATTTTACAATAATTCAATAACTAACGCCTTTTTTTAAAATCAAGGATACTAAAATAAGTCTCACACAAAATCACTCAATTATATCCGAATAAAGCTTATTTTTGATGGGATAGCATCTCCGAATCTGGAGGATATCTCTTCATCATCATCAATTTTTAACACAAAAGGACTTCTAGAGGTATTACCATTAATTCCACTGTCTTTAAACATAATAGATATGATACGATAAAAGAATGAAATATAACTGTATAATAATAGGATCAGGCCCGGCAGGGTTTTATTCGGCTTTAAGCTGTGCAAAAGAAGGATACAAAACTGCAATAATCGAAAAAAGTCAATTAGGTGGTACAGGTTTTAGAACTGGATGCCTCCCTATAAAGCGGAACCTGGATGTTATTAGAAAAATGGAAGAAGCCGTATCACTTTCCCCGAAAGGAATATCTGTAGATCCTGACTTTAGGAATAACCTATTAGAAGAGACCGAAAAATATATGGATGGTGTAGAAGATATAATTTCAAATCGACTCTATGAAGCATCTGTTGATATTTACAGGGGAGAAGGGTGCTTTATAAATGCAAATACCTTCCAAATTAATAATCAAAAACTTGAAACTGATTATTTCATTATTGCCACAGGAACATCTCCCGGAGATTACCCAGAAATAACACTTAATAGACAAAATATACTCAGCCACATTGAAGCCTTGCAAATAAAAAAATTACCAGAGGATATGGTAATTATTGGGGGAAATGTTGAAGGGATTGAGTTGGCATCTTTATTTTCCTCCCTGGGATTAAAAATAACAGTTATTGAACAGTTGGATCAAATTCTTAATGAAACAGACAGGGATTTAATTCAGCCTGTTCTAGATGATCTTACATCAAAAAATACTACTTTCCTGACTGATACAAAAGTTCAATCAGTGAAAACTAATAAAAATAAAGTAATAGTCAGTCTATTGGATAAAAAAGCAATTGTAGCAGAAAAAGTAGTTCTAACTGGTGTAAGGAAAATGAATATCCCTGAAGGAATTGAATCTACAGGAATTAATTACTCAGATAAAGGAATCCAGGTAAATAATAATCTGCAAACAAATATATCAAATATTTTTGCTGCAGGAGATATCAACGGGATCCATGGAATGGCTCATATAGCAATACAACAGGGTATGTTAATTTGTAAAGGAATTAAGGGACACAAAGTTGTAAATGACTACAGCTCCCTCCCCAGAGCAATGTTTACATTGCCGGAAATAGCTGGTGCAGGGAAACAGGAATGGGAACTTATTAAAAAGGATATCCCACACGAAGTAAAAATATTTCCCTTAAAAAACACATGGCGAGGCTTTTCCAGGAATATCAGTAATGGATTTATAAAACTGATATTTGAAAAAAAAATACTTACTGGGATATGGATGACTGGTCAGGATGCTTCCGAAATTTTATCAACTTCAGGGCTGCTGATTGGACAAAATATTAATGAAATGACTATTTTGAAAAACCTTTTTATCCATCCAACATTAGGAGAAGGGATTCTTGAATCTCTCTTTAATGCTTAAAGCACCCTTTCAAAGGCTATAAGCACAACGCTTATTATAGATAGATAAATTGTTCTTGTAAAATGATATAATGTATAATATTCTGAATTTCTGATGGTACATGTGGTTTTCATCGGCAATGAAAAAAAGTTATTTACTATTTTAAAAATGTCGATTCAAAATATAAATATCTCACATATTCTATTCAATATAGATTCCTCTTTAATTATACAAAAACAGAACCCGGATATTGTCATTCTGGATCTGGATGCTGAAGGGGAGGATTGGTACCGACTGTTACAGGTAATATTGAATCTACAAAATCCCCCTTCAATTTTAATAACCGGTTCATGCTATATTTTTGAAAGAATTATCAAAGCGATAAAGATGGGCGCCCTTGATTATATTCCAAAACCATTTAATCCTAAAAATATTTTACATATGGAAAAAGCAATTAAAAAATCAATAAGTTACAGTACTAATACAAACTATAAAAAAAATAATTTATCCCTACTTGATAGTATAATTGGAACATCTGATCAAATAGTAACAATCAAAGAACAACTTTTTTCATATGCAGAATCAGGAGCAGCAGTATTATTACTTGGAGAAAGTGGTGTAGGCAAGAATCTAATTGCGAAAAATATTCATAATATCTCAAACAGAAAAAATTATACATATAGAACAATGCATACAGCGGCGCTACCTCCAACCCTAATAGAATCGGAACTTTATGGAACAAACACCGGTGCATTTACAGATGCAAAATCAAGAGCAGGTTATTTTGAATTAGCAAATAATGGAACATTGTTTCTGGATGAAATAGGAGAAATACATTTAGAATCACAGTTAAAACTACTAAGAATACTGGAAGAAAAAACTATTACAAGAATAGGTGGAACGAAACAGATACCTATAGATGTAAGAATTTTATCTGCTACAAATATAAATATTTTTAATGCCGTGAAAAATAAATTATTTCGAGAAGATCTGTATTACCGAATAAATACCCTAATAATAACTATACCTCCTTTAAGGGAACGTAAAGAGGATATCCCTCTTATGGTTGATTTTTTTCTAAAAAATATGAATTATACTTCTAAGATTACTAATTCTGCTCTGGAAAAATTGATAGATTATCATTGGCCCGGCAACATTCGGGAACTCAAAAGTACTTTAATCAGATCAGGAATACATGCAGGTCATAAAAGCCCTATAAATGTATCACATATTATATTTAATTAATTTTCCGAACCTTTATACCTTCAACAACCGGATATTTCTGACCTGTTTCATCTTCACTATATCCCAGATATTTACCCATAACGAGAATATGGGTATTTAGTAATATTTCAGCTGGATTTGGTGTTCTGGAGCGTCTTACAGGAATCATTGAAGCAAATTCAAGCCCCTGGACCTGAACAAAACATTTGTACATCGTTACATTCTCCAGACCTTCCCACTCCCCGTATGAAATCTCAAACATCCCAACAAAACTTTCCTCATCTGCATAAAGAACCTCCCGGGCAGAAACAACACCATCAAGAATTATATATTGATTCATATCTATTTCATTACTTTTATTAGACTCAACCATAATGACCAGGTCTTTAAGGGAGAGATCAAAATCCAGTTGGGTTTCTAAATCAGAAGCAACTTGAGCAGACAAACTAAATAGAATACTTAGAAAGAAAAATATGAAAATATATTTTTTCATGAAATACCTCTTAATCCTTGATATTAAATCGTAAAAAGCCCCTGGTCAAGTTCAGTTCAATAAACAATTTGCCGAAAATAAAAATATCGGCTTGATAAATTGATAACTGCTTGATAGAATTAGGAGAGTATACTATATATTATGTATATTTATACTCTTTTTACAGTAAATTTGACAAATTAAGAAATGCCGACTAATATAGCATTATATTTAGGGCAATTCAGAAAGAGGGCGCATGAGTAATAATGAAATAGTACCAGGATTTGATGATGAAAGAGATGATAGTCTTAAAATTCGATTACAAAAGATAGAAGAAACAGAAAACTGTCTGGTACTTTACCTGACTGGATACATTGATACGTATAACTCTAATTTCTTTCAGAAGCGAGTCTCTAAAGCAGTCGAAGCTGGCTATACAAAACTTGTATTCAATTGTGGCGGATTGAATTATGTTTCCAGTACAGGAATTGGTTCTTTCACTGCATTTTTAAAAGCAGTGCGTCCAAGAGGTGGTGATCTGGTTTTATTGGAAATACAACCAAAAGTATATGAAGTATTCCAACTGCTGGGTTTCTCTCAATTTTTTAATATTAAGGACAGTTTAACTGAAGCTGTAGAGTTTTTTGGCTCCAGTAAAGAAAAAGGTACTTCTGATGTCTTTCCTAAAATATTCCAATGCCCAATTTGTGCAAAAAAACTTAAAGCTACAAAATCAGGTCGATTTAGATGCTCTGAGTGTAAAACAATTCTTGCAATTGATAATTCAGGTCAGGTTTTTCTAGGCTAGGTGTACAACTTAGAACTAAAGCGATTTATCCAGCCAGTAGATTAAGGAGATTCCTGTGGGGTTATTTAGTCGATTCGGACAAATGTTAAAATCCAATATAAATGATATGATAAGTAAATCTGAGAACCCTGAAAAAATGCTTTCGCAGATTATTATAGATATGAATCAGCAGCTTATAGAATCTAAAAAGAGTGTAGCATCCTCTATTGCAGATGAAAAGCGATTGGAAAGACAGATGCGTAATAATAAGTCTCTGTCTAAAGAATGGGAAGAAAAAGCTATGCTGGCAGTGAAAGCAGGCAAAGATGATCTTGCAAAAGAAGCTCTTCTTCGAAAACAGGAATTTGATAATCTATATAACCAGTACAAACCTCAATGGGAAACTCAACACGAAGCAGTAGAAAAATTAAAAACAGCGCTACGCCAACTACAGCAAAAAATAGAAGAAGCTCAACGTAAAAAAAACTTACTTGTGGCCAGATCTAAAAGGGCACACGCTCAGAAAAAAATGCAGGATACAGTCTCCGGTTTATCAGATAATTCAGCCTTTGAGGTATTTGACAGAATGACTGCGAAAGTTGAAAGACTTGAAGCAGAAAATGAAGCAACTCTTGAAATATCTGAAATTGAAAATAATGAATTAAACCTGGAAAAGCAGTTTGCTGAACTCGAAAGTGGAACAGCTTCAGCAGACCTTCTACTGGAAGAACTTAAAGAAAGTATGATAGAGAAGGATGAACCCAAAAAACTTAACTGATGTTTGTGTATTATCAGAAAATCCTTATTTTATTAATCGTGTAAAAATTTTCAGCCAAAATTCAAATATCTCTTTCGGTTACAGTAGGAACTCTTCTTGTAAATCAACAGTAAATCTATATCTAATTGATATACACAGTCTCGAATCTTTTCTGAAGGAACAAACTAATTCAAATAACATTAAATTTATGGTTTATGGACAACAAAAGGATATTGCCCACTCCTACAGTTCCGGCTGTATTGATTTCCTGAAAGATCCATGGGATAAAGATGAACTCGAAGCTCGTATTCTTAAAATTATTGGTAGAACTAACTCAGATATCCAATGGGATATGCTTAAACTATCCAGCGCTAGTCTTACTTTAGAAAGTTCTTCTATTGATATAAGTATAGAAGAGTATCTAATATTGAAAAAATTATTGGAAAATAGAGGTGAAGCTGTGCCAAGAGAAGCTCTCTTATTTGCTCTCTGGGGAAAATACAAAGATGACTCCAGAGTTATTGATATGCATATTTCCAATCTGAGAAAGAAAATCCTGATTCTCAAGAAAAAAAATAAATTATGTTGTGGTACTATAAAGACAGTTAGAAATTATGGATATATGATTATTTAAAGATTCTGGTTAAGAATTCTTTTTTATACTGATTCAAACAGTTCCTTAATATCCACAAAAAATCCCTTCAGGACATCAGATTCTGCTTTAGTATTCTTTTCCCTCCAGTCAGCAGGAGGAATTAGTGTTCCATCATCATATTTGCCTGAGTTGTCTCCTTCCGATATTAAATGAAAAACTCTTATATACTTATTCCCAGGATCTACAATCCAGTATTCCTTTACTCCAACCCTTTCATATAAATAAAATTTTTCACTAAGGTCCTTTTTTGAAGTTGAAGGAGAAAGAATCTCCACAATCAAATCCGGTGCACCCAGACAGCCGCTATCTATTATTTTGGAAGTATCACAAATAACAGAAAGATCAGGCTGAACAACCGTGTTTATTTTATCTTCATTATCAAGTGGAAAGACTGGAAGCATGACATCGAAAGGGGCTGAAAATACCCCGCATGATTTTTTTGCTAAAAAATTAAATAAAGCTGAAAATAATCTCCCGGATATCAACTGATGCCTACTGGTAGGAGCCGGACTCATATTGTACGCCACTCCATCTATCAATTCCCAGCGCTCATCTTCCGGCCAGGAACAGTATTCTTTATATGTGTATTTTTGATCTGATTTTTTTAAAGGCAATCCCATCTTTTTCATCTCCTATATTATAATAGTAAAATACTAATAAAGAAAGTGTCAATTTTTCTTCATCTATAACTATATATGGGTATAAATAGATTTTTGCTTCAGGAATTTTTTAGAATTTAGAGTTTTTAACTCAAAAAGATTGGTTATTATAATAATCTTATACAGTATTTTCATTAGAAATAATTATAGTTTCAAATATTTCTTGTGCCTTATCTGTATCTCCTATGTTTGCAAGTGCAGCGATTATTTTCGAATAAGCTATTACTCTGCTATCTTCATCTAATTCAAAATTATCAGCAGCACCACGTGCAGATTCATGATCTCCTATGCTTGCAAATATTTCTGCATAGGTATATTTTTGATCTGATTTGTTTAAAGGTATAGCCATCTTTTCCACCTCCTTAATTATAAACAAATTTTTCTGAAAATAAAGTACTATTTGAAGTCGATTGTTCTCTCCTTCTTTATTATGGGCAAAAGTGAAAAGTGAAAAGTGAAAAACTTTCTCTTTTTTTACTTCCCATTTCAACCAATGCTGATTAAACTAATAAGTATATATGTTAAATTATTGTGGGGTTACTAAATGTTTTTAAGTCCTCCCTTCCTATGGTCACTTTTAGGATTACTTTTAATAACAGCAGAAATGTTTATTCCGGGGTTTGTAATATTCTTTTTTGGATCAGGAGCAATTATAACAGGATTTCTTTCTGTTTTAATTCCAGGTTTATCCTCCAATTTTGCACTCCAGGGTATTATATGGATTCTATCTTCAGTTTTCACCTTTGGATTTTTTAGGAAAAAATTTACTAAAATTTTTAGAGGAACAATACTAAACAAGGAAATTGAAACCGATTTAGGCTGTACAGTAAAGGTTATAGAAGCAATTACTCCAGAAAAACCAGGCCGGGTAAGATATCAGGGGACAAGCTGGAAAGCCATAAGTTATACAGAAAGCTTCGAACCAGGATCAATGGTAGATATAATAAAAGAAGAAAGTCTTACTTTCATAGTTTCAAGTACAATTTTCGAAGATAATAATAAATTACCAGAAGAAAAAGGAGAAAAAGATGGGTAGTATTTTTTCAATTTACCTGCTTGCATTTGTTGTTATAATAATTTTCTTTAAACTGATTCGGATAGTTCCGGAACAGCAAAGTTTTGTTATTGAGCAATTTGGTAAATACAGTAAAACATTAGCAGCAGGATTACATCTTGTAATTCCATTTATTCAGAAAATAGCCTATAAACATACTTTAAAAGAAGATGTTATAGATGTTGACCCACAGGTTTGTATTACAAATGATAATGTTCAGGTAACTGTAGATGGCATACTCTATATAAAAGTCGTAGATCCGGTTAAAGCAAGTTACGGAATTGATAATTACAGGTTTGCCACAGCTCAGTTGGCGAAAACTACTATGAGATCAGAAATTGGTCGTCTTGAACTGGATCGTGCATTTTCAGAGAGAGATGAAGTTAATGACAACATTGTTAAATCAGTTGATGAAGCATCAGACCCCTGGGGAATAAAAGTAACAAGGTATGAAATAAAAGATATTTATCCAACACTGACTATTGAAAGTGCCATGGAACAGCAGATGAGGGCAGAACGTGAGAAGCGAGCTGAAATTTTGGCAAGTGAAGGTGAAAAAGAATCTCGTATCAATGTCTCACGAGGAAAAAGACAGGAAGCTATAAATATTAGTCAGGGCGAAAAACAAAGAATGATAAATGTGTCTGAAGGCAAATCACAATCAATAGAACTCGTAGCGGAAGCTACAGCAGAAGGTCTAAAAGATATTGCTTCTGCACTCCAGCTCCCTAAAGGCCGCACTGCTATGTCAGTAAGACTTGCAGAACAATATGTAGAACGTTTCGGAGAAATCCTGAAAGGAGCAGAAACTTCTGTTCTACCATCTGATATTGCAAGTCTAAAAGGTCTGGTAGACACTGTTCTTCCAGCTCTCTCATCATCTGCAAAAGGAGGTATAGAATGAGCCCTTTTCTACCACTCTATATTTTAGCAGCTATATTTGGATTAATTGTAGCCATCTCAATTCTTAGATCTATAAGAGTTGTTTCTGCAAGAGCAGCCTTTGTTGTTGAACGTTTAGGTAAATATTCAAGAACGCTCAATGCAGGGTTGCACGTTCTTATCCCTTTTATAGAAAAAATACGATACAAACTTAATCTAAAAGAAATTGCCATTGATGTTCCTGCTCAGGATTGCTACACCCTGGATAACGTAAAAGTTCGTGTTGATGGAGTACTCTACATACAGGTCGTTGATCCTGTGAAAGCAAGCTATGGTATCTCAGATTATCAATACGCAACAATACAATTGGCTCAGACAACAATGAGATCAGTAATTGGAAAACTGGAACTGGATAAAACATTCGAAGAAAGAGATCAGATAAATGGCACTGTAGTACAAAGTGTCGACGAGGCTTCCGACCCCTGGGGTGTTAAAGTATCCAGGTATGAAATCCAGAACATTAATGTGCCCCCTGCAATACTGGAAGCAATGGAAGTCCAGATGAAGGCAGAGAGGGAGAGAAGAGCAAGTATTGCCAGGAGCCTTGGAGAGATGGAATCGAGAATAAACAGATCCCAGGCGTTCATGGAAGAAGTTGTCAATATAAGTGAAGGTGAAAAAGAGAGGATGGTCAATGTTGCAGAAGGTAGAGCACAAGAAATACGCTCTATAGCAAAAGCTACTGCTGCCAGCATCCGAAAAATCGCCGGAGCCCTAGAAGATGTAGGAGGAGAAGAAGCGGCTGTACTAAGGGTATCTGAAAGCTATATTGAGCAGCTAAATAATATTGCAGGAGATAACAGCAAGGTTATTCTTCCAGTAGATCTGACAAATATGACTAAAGTATTAGAAAACGTAAAAAACATGATAAAGTAAAAGCAGTCCCCCAGGAGACCCTTTGGTCTCCTGCAGGGCTGTCCCGACTACCACATCTATATTAAGCACCTATATTAAACGCGATTCATTGAACCAGGGATTCTACTTCCACGTATTGACAAAACCATCAGGAAAAAATAAAATTGACTCCAGACTATATCTGTAGTATATTAAAACTCAAATCTAAAGTAATGACTTACGTCTGTTCTCACAAAATTAGATGATGATTTTAGTTACATAGAATATACTGATACACTGAAGCAAGGAAGATATAGTGGTTAAAAAGGGATTCCCTTCTGTTCATTTTTATGATCAGGATTTTGTGGATATATATGAAAAATCCTGGGTATGGATGGCTGACTCATGGCAGTCAGGAACTAAAGAAAATGGATTTACAGATAAATTTCTGAACTATCCAGAAAATAAAGTAATAAATCAATTTGAAGCATGCCTCTCAACATTTTTTCTTGTATACAGTAATAATATTTATCCAGCCCAAACCAGTTTGGATAATTTTTACAGTAAACAGGAAGAATCAGGCGCAATAAGAGCTAACTACTCTCTGGATGATGGGAAACCTGTTTTTACAAACGAAAATCCAGAAGGATTAAATCCTCCATTGTTTGCCCTTGCTGAATATAATATTTATCATAAAATGGGAAATAAAAAGCGATTAAAAGAAATAATGCCAATTCTTGAAAATTACTACAACTGGCTGGAAGAAAATTTTAAAGCAGAAAATGGTTTATATGCAGTTCCTCTTGAAGCAACAATGATGGGTAATTCTCCAAGAGAGGGAACTTATTACCCTCTTGATTTTAATATTCAACAGGCTATAAATGTTCTTTACATGTCTGCAATTGGTGATATCCTTAATAATAAGGAAATAAGTTTTAGATACAAGCGATTATACTTTACCCTGAAAACCAGAATTACAAATCTAATGTGGAATGAAGCTGAGAATTTCTATTTTGATCTTGATAAAGATGAAAATCAATTAACTGCAAAAACAATTGCAGCTTTTTGGGCACTTCTTGCAGAACTTCCAAATGAAGACAGGGCAATCGGTTTAATAAGCCATTTAAAAAATCCGGAAACTTTTGGTAGTGAAAACCCATTTCCTACACTATCCCTTGATCATCCTGATTTTCATGAAGATGGTATGGGGTTTAGAGGGTCTGTTTATTCTCCTTTTACATTTATGGTTGTAAAGGGTCTTGAAAAGTATGCCAGATATGAACTGGCCAGAGAATGTTCTATACGACATCTATATTATATGCTTGATACCCTTCACCCGGAAGGTGAAGAAAAGGGGAATATTTATGAAGCATACCTTCCTCATAAGGAAGGACCGGCAGTTTGGCAGGCTAAAAATTCATTTCCAAAAACAATGTTTCTTACCTATACTGCTCTTGCTTCTATTACACTCATGATAGAAAATGTTCTGGGTTTATATATCAGTTTACCCAGAAAAACTGTTGACTGGATAATGCCAACTTTGGAAATTATGGGAATTGAAGATCTTTCTCTAAAAAGGAATATGATTACAATTTTAAGTAATAATAGCTCAAGAGGATGGGAAATCCGTCTTGAATCAGAAAAACTTTATTATTTTACAATTAATATACTTGATGAAGATAAAAAGAAAACTCTTCCTATTCCATCAGGTAAATGCTCAATGTTAATTGGAAAACTGGAATAAATAAACTATGACAATTTAGTTCTTCCATTAAGAGATCTTGAAAGTGTCAGTTTATCGGCATATTCAAGATCTCCACCAACAGGAAGACCCAAAGCCAATCTGGAAATAGTAATATCTGTATTTTTTAGAAGATTAACAAGATAAAGTGCGGTAGTATCGCCCTCTATGGTGGGATTAGTCGCAATTATTACCTCTTTTACTTCAACTTCACTAAAATTGGGTGTAAGTCTGGCAAGAAGTTTCCTTATGAATAGATCTTCCGGACCGACTCCATCTATAGGAGATATAACACCTCCAAGGACATGGTATGTCCCATTGAAAACACCAGTAGATTCTATAGTCTGAACATCCTTTGATTCTTCGACAACACAAATATGCTCACTGTCTCTCCCTGAATCAGAACAAATATTACAAAGCTCCGATTCAGTATATGTCCCACAAACACCACAGGTCCTAATACTTGGTTTAAGTCTTTTAATTAAATCCGCAAGAGTATTTAAATAGTCAGTGTCAGCTTTTAATAAAAAATAAACTATTCTTCCTGCACTCTTTTTCCCAACCCCGGGAAGACGTGAAAAGCCATGAATAAGCTGATCAATAATCGTCATCCAGGAAAGCCGAGATTACCTGTAAGTGAAGACATTTCTGAAGCAAGTTTAACTTTTATTTTTGTTCCGGCATCTGTAAATGCAGCAAGAACAAGGTCCTCTAGCATAGCAACATCATCAGGACTAACTATTTCCGGTGATATCTTCACACGAACAACTTCCATTGCTCCATTCATCTCTATACTAACCATATCTCCACCTGAAGTACCTATAGCGGAGACATCCTTCATTTTATCCTGAACTCCTGTCATTTGAGACTGAAGGCTCTGCAAATTTTTAAAAATATCCATTGGATCCATTATTTACCTCCGTTTACAACTTCGCCACGAAATACTCGTTTAACAAGTTCTATATTTTCATCTACTTCATTTGGACTTCCCCCTGAAGGGTTTACTATAGATACTTCAATATCAATATTCATATTTAAAATCTCTGATACTTTCTCTTTAATAGGAAGAATATCTCCCTTTACAGCATTTCCAGAATAAGTAGAATCAAAAGTTAATTTAAGAGTTGAACCTATAAGTTTCCAGGATGTAGCCTTTTCCAGAGTTGAAGAGAGAGCAAGTTTATTTTTTCGTAATGAATGAATTATACTGGTAATAGTATCTGTCGATAAATTTTCAGATAGTTTTTCTTCTTTTTTTAATTCCCCTGTATTTTGTTCTACAGAAAAAGACCCACTTTTTAAGTCTGATTTTATCCCCTCTATTTTTTTAAGAATTTCATTAGGAGAAATATAAGTGCTTAAAGAGGATAACCTGCTGAAAACCAATTCCAGCTCAAATCGCTGATTAAGAGAAAATCTTATATCTTTATAAAGTTTAAAAAGTAATTCTATTGCCTGCTCTACCTGAGAAATTGAATAAGTTGATATAACTTTTTTAGAAAATATAGAGGGATTGGAACCTAACAAAGCTTCTTTCACTATATTATGCTTTAAAAAAAGTACACTTCTAAAATAACTTGTAAAATCTATAATAAGTTGATCAATAGAAACACCTCCCATTAGAGCCTCATCTGTAAGCTCTAATACTTTTTGAGTGTTTCCACCTGCCATCTCTTCTGCAATTTCATTTACGCTATCTATTCCAGCAATGCCAAGTTTTGTCCTGATTTTTTCCATTGTAATTTTTTCACCGGAAAAAGAAACAACCTGATCAAACAAGGTATACGCATCTCTAAGAGAGCCTGTAGATTCTTTAGCAATCCAAAACAGTGCATCCTCTTCTGCAGGTAAATCCAGTTCCTCTGAAGTTTTTATTAGAATTTCTTTTATTTTTTCTACACTAATCAGACGAAAATTAAATTGTTGACATCGGGATCTAATTGTAGCTGGTACTTTTTGTATTTCAGTAGTTGCAAATATAAAAACAATATACGGTGGAGGCTCTTCTATGGTTTTTAATAGTGCATTGAAAGCACTATTACTAAGCATATGAACTTCATCGATTATATATACCTTATATTTACTGCTATTTGGCGCAAACAAAACCTCTTCTTTAATAGTTCTTATATCATTTACCGAAGTATTACTTGCACCATCAATTTCAATAACATCAAGAGAGTTTCCCCTGGATATACTTACACAGTTTGAGCAAACCCCGCATGGAGTATCAGATTGTCCTTCTTCACAGTTAAGAGATTTAGCAAGGATTCTGGCAGCAGATGTTTTACCAACTCCCCGTGGCCCTGAAAACAGGTAAGCATGGGCAATTCTTTCGGTACTTAGTGCATTGTTAATTGTAGAAACTACAAAATCCTGTCCTTCAAGTTCGGAGAATGTTGCCGGACGTTTCCTGGTGGCGGTTACTTCATATGCCATATACACTTTCCTTTTGTTGGCCAAATGTTTTATTAACTATGAGTATAAAAGAAAAACCCCTTTAGCTCCAGCCAAGTTTACTGCGACTCATCAATTAATCACTTACCGCTGCTACCTTCCAGTCCTGACGGAATTGGGCGACAATCAATAGCGTAGAACCCAACTTTCAACACTAAAGGGGAATAACGGAGAAGGGGGGATTCGAACCCCCGGAACCCGGTTAGGGTTCATACGCTTTCCAAGCGTACTCCTTCGGCCTCTCGGACACCTCTCCTATTTTTACAAAACATTGCTAAATACAAAGGACTGTAAGTACTCGATATCCTCTCCCGGAGAGAGAGGGATTCGAACCCTCGGAGCTGACAAGCAGCTCAACGGCTTTCGAGGCCGCCCGATTCAACCACTCTCGCATCTCTCCATTAGGAAAAACCCTTTGTACCCAAGAGGATTCGAACCTCCGACCTTTAGGTCCGCAACCTAATACTCTATCCAACTGAGCTATAGGTACAAAAAAAAACGGAGAGGGAGGGATTCGAACCCTCGGTACCGTCACCAGTACAACTCCTTAGCAGGGAGCCCGATTCAACCGCTCTCGCACCTCTCCAAAATAAACATACCTAAAACTAAAATCAGTACTAAGAATAAAGCACTGATTTCTCGGAGAAGGTGGGATTCGAACCCACGGAACCTTGCGGTTCAATAGTTTTCAAGACTACCTCCTTCGGCCACTCGGACACCTCTCCAAAAGATAGAAATTACATTTCTATCGGTGTTCAAATATATATAAATAGCTAGTCGTTTGTCAACACAGTAGGGGGTAGCCACGCAGGGTTTACACAGCAAATCCTGCGTGACTACCCCTACAGAACCATTCTATTCCTTAGAAAAAGAATACAGTAATTGTATTTCCTCTTCCCATAAATCAGAATTTGGAGTTTCGAGAATTAAAGGCATATTATCTGTTCTGGAATCTTCAATGACAAACCTGAAGGCTTCAGCCCCGATATTCCCTACTCCAATACTGTCATGCCTGTCTACTCTGCTTTCAAAATCACTTTTTGCATCATTCAGATGAAAACCCTGTAAGTATTTCATACCAACTATACTGTCAAACTGATCCATAGTCTTGTTGTATGTTTCCTCTGTACGGAGATCATACCCTGCTGCAAAAATATGACATGTATCAATACAAACACCAATTCTGGATTTATCTTTGATGTTTTCAATTATATCTGCTAAATGCTCAAACTTATAACCAACATTGTTACCCTGACCCGCTGTAGTTTCTATAACAAATACAACTGATTCAGTTTCTGCTATTGCAGTATTAATTCCATCTGCAATTAAATTTAGACATTCGAAGGGCTTAATTTTCCCAAGATGGCTCCCTGGATGAAAGTTTAGAAGCCTAAGACCCAGCTCCTCTACTCTCTTTGCCTCCACAATAAAAGAATCCAGGGACTTTGCCCTTTTTTCATCATCAGGGTTTCCCAGATTAATTAAATAAGAGTCGTGGGGCAGCACCATCTTGGGAGATATTCCTACTTTTTCTAAATTTAGTCGAAATCCCTCAATAGATTTTTCTGTAAGAGGAGGAGAATCCCAGCGTTTTTGATTCTTTGTAAATAATGCAAAAGCTTTTGCGCCAATGGTTTCTGCATTAAGGGGAGCATTCTCCACACCCCCGGCAGCACTTACATGAGCACCTATATATTTCATTTATTTTTATCTTTGGGCATTTTTTCTATTAACCAAAACAACACCAGCCATTATAACCAGTCCTCCTGCTATCTGTAGAATAGTAAGAGATTCATTCAAAAATAAATAACTTACAAAAATACCAAATACAGGCGGAAGATTTGCATATATAGAAGTTTTTGTGGAACCTATCTGTTTAATTCCTCTGTACCATAAAATGTTAGCAATACAGGTTCCAAAAATTCCTGTGAATATTATTCCTATCCATGCAATAGCAGAAAAGGAATGAAAAGGTACATGTAAAACATCCTTTGCTGATATAAATAAGAAAGGAATAAAAGAAAATAATATTACAAGAAACATTACTTGATAAAGAGAATATCTACTAATTAAATCCTTTGCTTTTACTGTATAGAGAGCAAATCCTATTTCAGCTATAATTAGAAGGAGAACGCCTCTTACATAGGTACCTTCCAGAGATAATCCTCCTTTTGTTCCAAGGATTATTACAGCAATACCAACAATAGAAAGGGAAATTCCAAATAATGTGCGAATTGTTATCTTTTCAGATTTACTTATTAAATTAATTAGCAAAACATTTATTGGCAAGGTAGCCATTATTAGTGCAGAAATACTTGCAGAAGTATATTTAACTCCTATAGGGAAACATATCTGAAAAACAAAAAATCCAAACAACCCTATAATAGTAAAAAGTATCCAGTCCTTTTTCTCCACACGCTTCCATGATCTTGAAATTATAAGAAGTAAACCGGATAATATCAGTGCTGTAAATAATCTCATTGTACTAAAGGGGAATGCATCTATTTCCAGTAAGCTTACCTTCATAAAAGCAGGTGTTACTCCCCAAAAGATTACAGCTAGCACAAGTAGCAAATGAGTCTTTAGATGACTGCTGATTCTGTTCAAAAATTTAAATCTCTTCAATTTCCTGGCTAATCATTTTATCACCATCAAATATAAAATGACCTTTTACATACTTACCCCTAATGGCAAGAGGCAGCCAAAGCTTATCATCTTCCCACATTTTATCATAAGGTATATTATCTGCTGCCTGCCAGAAAGGATCAGCCTCATCTGTTTCTATCATTTCTCCTGTATAGTCATCAGAAAAGTACACAATACCTTTAAGTGAATATCCATCCTTAAAAATAAATGATAATTGACCAACTTCTTTGAGATGTAAAGGTGTAAGCCCCGTTTCTTCCTGAGTCTCTCTTACCGCAGCATCTACAGGCATTTCAGCAAGTTCAATTCGACCACCTGGAGCATTAACTTTACCAGCACCAAGTCCTGTTTTTTTATTTATTAATAAAACCTTATCATCTTTAAAAATGTAGCAAATTACAGCCGTTTCTTTCGGCTCCCATGCATCCCACTCAACTTCTTCCACTGTATCAGGATTTTCTGGAAAAGCTGTAACTTCAGCTTCTTTAACCTCTTTTTCTGCAGCTGCCTTTACCTCTTCCCCTGTCTCAGGCTGACAACTATCACATAAATTATTATCCCAATAGACAGTTTTATTAAAACTCATCTTTCCATTACAGCTTTCACACTTCATTTTAAATACAAAGATCTTAGCCCTAAGTAGATAAAGAAGTGCAAGAGCAAAAACAAAAGAGGGGAAAAGAAATATATCAGATAGTTCGAAGTGCTGAATCAGAACAAGTTCTACTTGTAAAAAAAGAAGAATCCCGGCCACCCATAATGTAGCAAGACGTTTACGGTTACCATGTTTAACATGTTTTCTTTGGGTGAGATTAGCTATAAGAACAGCCATCATTAAGTAATATAAGGGTTGGGAAAGTTTTAATGCAATCATGGACATGACACTACATTTTAGTAAACTCAAAGTCAAGGTTTTTCTAGTACAAACCAGAACAATAGGTTATCATAGGTTTATGCAAGAAGTTCAAAACAGTACAGATACAAACGATTTCCTAAAAAGCCTTGGTTTTCCAAGTGTCAGAATTCATCATTCTTTTAATCACTTCGATTTTACCAGAGATTCCAGGCGAATTCTTGTAATTGGACCAATGGGTTCGGGAAAAACAGAATATTCATCCAGAGTATGGCGAGATTCACTTGTAGCCCTTAAGAAAAGTAAGAAAATTGCAGATTTAACATCAACCAGAGACTCAGACAGACGAAAAGTTTTTTTTATACGCTCAATGCTAGATAAAAACCGGTTTCCTGATTATCCGGATGATGCCCTTGCATATAGAGGGGGGTATGAACGCTGTGGAAATAATATTGCCCATATAAGTGATTCCTTTGAACTGGAAAAAGTTCTAAATGATAATAAAGATATTGGTACATGGATAATTGATGAGGCATCTTTTTATGAGGAAAGACTGGTTTATGTAGTTAGAAATGCAAGTACAGAAAAGGGATTAAATTTTGTATTTCCTACATTAATTTTAAATTTTCGCAAAGATATTTTTAATTCCACTGCAAGGCTTATGCTGGAAACTGCCACAGACGTATTCCCTCTTACAGCTTATTGTGAACATAAAGATTGTATAGAAGATTCATTTTATACCTATAGATACTATCAGATTGATGAAGAAGAATGTCCTTCCCTATATTTCGATCCACTAATTGTTATTGGCGGTGATAGAGAAAAACTAGGTTCTCTTGAACCTAATTACTGTACCAGGTGTGATATTCACCACTATTTACCTGGAAAAGAATATACATTTTTCACATTGAAACCTCTTGGAGAATCAGCAGCTTCTGGAAATATACAACCCCTTAGAAAAGAACTTTATTCCCTAAAAAATAAAATTGAAGATTCTGAACTTTATAGACACCTTCATGAACGTTATGACAATAATCTAGATAAAAAAATAAATCTAAATTCATTAAAGGTTGATTTTATATCTGAAAAAGCCCTTATCTATCTTTTTGCGGAACAAAATCTTATAACAGAAGACCTTCTCTTAAAACTTGTTGAGGAACTTGGTCTTGACCGGCGTTATATGGAAAAAACTCTCTCAGATAACCGTCGACGAATAAATCTGGATCAGAGACTACTGTTGTAGGAATTATTATGGCAAAAAAGAAAACTGTTTTTGAATGTATAGAATGTGGACACCAGGATCCCAAGTGGCTGGGAAGATGCCCATCCTGCGGGAATTGGAACACAATGGAGAAGATGACTATAAACAGCGGCTCTGTCTCTCGAGGAAGTTCATCAGCTAATCAATCTCCAGGTCTCTCATCCAAAGGTTCAGTTATGCTTCAGGATATTGATATATCTGAAATTCCAAGATTTGGATCAGGATTTTCAGAAGTAGACAGAGTTCTTGGCGGTGGAATAATGAGAGGTTCTGCTATACTTCTGGGAGGAGAACCAGGAATTGGGAAATCAACCTTGATGATGCAGATTGCTGGTTCTTCTGATATAAATAAAAATACAGGTTCTTCGGGCAAGGTACTCTACATATCCGGAGAAGAGTCTGCAAGCCAACTTAAAATGAGATCCAATCGTTTGGGAGTAAAGTCCGATAAAATTGAAATCCTAATTGAATCAGATCTGGACAGAATTATTAATGTTTTAGATAGCTCAAAACCTGATTTGATAATTTTAGATTCTATACAAACAGTTGTGTCTGAAGAAGCAGGTAAAGTCCCCGGAACTGTAAATCAGGTAAAATTTTGTGGCCATTCTCTTATTAGCTGGAGTAAAAATAACAACGCTGCAATATTTTTTATTGCACATGTTACAAAAGAAGGTGTAATAGCCGGTCCAAAAATTGTAGAACACATGGTAGACACTGTACTTTACTTTGATCATTCCAATTCTGGAATACGCTTTGTAAGAGCGGCAAAAAATAGATTTGGATCAGTTGATGAACTGGGTCTTTTTACTATGGAATCCTCTGGATTAAAAGAAGTAAAAGATCCATCAACCCTTTTTCTTATTCAAAGAGATGACGGCATGCCTCCTGGAATAGCTGCAGTACCTGTTTTTGAAGGTTCCAGAGCATTAATGGTAGAAATACAAGCCCTGACAGTTCCTGCAAAAAGTGGTTTTTCAAGAATTTATTCAGATCGAATAGATAATAACAAAGTATCCCGAATTGCAGCAGTTCTGGAAAAAAAATTGAACCTCCGTTTTGCAGATCAGGATATCTATGTTAATGTAGCCGGAGGAATGAAGCTTAATGAAGTGGGTATAGAACTAGCCATTGCCTGTGCTCTCTATTCTGCCAGAACTAACATCCCATTCTCAAAAGAAACAGCCGTAGCAGGAGAAATAAGTCTTGCAGGTGAAATTCGCCCAACCGCACATATGGAAAGAAGAATTAAAACAGCCCTGGAAATGGGTTTTAAAAGATTCATAGGCCCGGTTCCCATAAATACAAGGCATGCCTTGTATCCAAAGGGAATCTATACAGGATCCAAAAACATATCTGAAAGTATAAAATTAATTTTCAGCAAACAGTAGGGGCAGCCTCAAGGGTCGGGGCACCGATCCTTGTGACTGCCCTGAAACAGAAAAACAATTACCTAATCAAATTCAACAAAAATGGAAAAGCAATAAACGTTCCAAGGGCACTTCCCACACTGGAAAAGAAGAAAACAACAAGAGCATGAGTAAATCTATTTCGAAAGAAACCACGTATAGATAAAATATCTTCCGGCAGGTTCTCAAAATCTGAGACCCTGGGTCTTCTTATATAACCTTCAAATAATCCGCTTACAAGACCAACCCCAATAGTTGGATTTAAAGATGTAAAGGGTGCAGCAAGAAAAGAAAGAAGAATTGTCAGGGGATGAGCAAGAGCAATTAATGCACCTATTCCTGAGAGGATTCCGTTTACCATAAACCAGTAAAAGAACATTTCAACACCCTTGTTCCAACCGGATTTATAAAACCCAAACCCCATAAGACCAGCTATTATTATAGGGACTAACCATGGAATAAATTTTTTAATTTTCGAAGGTTTTGGAACCTGACTAATTTCAGTCAGATCTTTTGTAACTTTATTTTCATGAAGATCATTCAACCACTTAACAATTCCATTTGCATGACCAGCTCCTATAACTGCAACAGTCTTCTTACCAGGGGCTGTAAATATATTTGTAGCAAGATACTGATCTCTTTCATCAATAAGGACCTCTTTAACCGAAGGAAGATATTTAGCCATCTCTTCCATCATATCCTGAAGGGCGCTTTTTTCTTTTAATTGTTCAATCTCTTCTTCAGTAAGTTCTTCTTTAGAAAAAATTGAAGAAATCATTGCTCCAAGCATCTTATTTTTATTCCAAAACGAAGACTTTGACCAGGCACGACGCAGGGTTACCTGTATCTCCCTATCACTAAAAGAAAAAGGGATTCCAGCTTCTTTGGAAACTTCAATAGCTACTTTCATATCTTCACCAGGAGTTGTCCCTAGATTTTTACCCATTTTCCTCTGGAATGAAGTAAGAACAAGATTAGCCAGAAGAAGGAAACCCTTCCCTTCTTTTAGCACCTTATCTATTTTCATATTCTCCCAGTTCTGCCCTTCTGACAAAGTCTTATAACGGGAAGCATCAATTTCGACACATACATGATCCGGTTTTACTTCTTCAATTATTTGTTTTACTTCATCTATACTATCCTGGGATATATGAGCTGTTCCAACAAGTATTATTTCTCTATCACCCAGAATTACAGGGATTATTGTATCACTTTCCTTCAAAATTATTCTCCTCTAAGCTTTTTGTGTTATATTCTAATCTATCAACTTATCTTTCAACTCTTCTTCAGCAAGATCTGTTTCGAACATTCCAAATATTTTTGCATCAGCGACTTCCAAAAAATAGATATTAGCAAGGCGATGATTTCCTAATAGTTTATAATAAGTTGCAACATAAAATAAGACTCTGCTTTTTAAAGGAAGTTGTGTTTCCCTTGTAAGTTTACCAACCAGAAAAGAATCATATCCTGGCTCAGAAAACATTCTTGCAATATCATAAAAATAACTGTCCCGAGGCATATTATCCATAGATTTCTGCATGATAGCTATACCAGCCTCTTTATTTCCATCTGCATATCTCGATATCCCTTCAAGTAAAAGATATGCAGGATCTTCAGGGAAATTTTCTTTGGTTTCTTCAAACATTTCTGCTGCAAGTCCATAGTTACCTCTAATATATTCAATCAGAGCCAGGGGTTCATATGCATAGAAATAATCAGGTCGTAGTTCAATTACACGATAATAATCTAAAGCTGCAGCATCATAATTTTTTCTTCCATAACTGATACCAGCCCTATAAACATATGCATAAAAAAAGTCAGGTTCGATTTTAATGGCCTTTGTAAAATCAGAAAAAGCACCATCCATATCATTTACAAAAAGAAGTAATTTCCCACGATCAACATAGTTCCAGTAATATTCTCCATTTAGTTCTATTGCTTTGGACAGATCAGAAATAGAACCTTCTGCATCACTAAGACCAGATCTTGCTTTACTTCTATCTGAATAAGCAAAGGAATAATCAGGATTTATCTCTATTACCCGATCAAACTGTTCAATAGATTTTTCATAGGATTTCTCCCTCAGAAGAAGGTTACCATATCCAACCCTGGCGACTATATTTTCATCATCAAAGGAGATACTCTTTTTAAACGCATCTTCTGCTTTATCATACATTTTATCAGTAAGAAAAATTTCTCCTAAATATGACAATGCCTCTGCATTTTTAGAGTCTACTTCTAATATAAAATTTAGTTGTTCTTCCTGAGCAAGAGTATTCCCTTCCATCCCTTCAAGAAAAGACATATTAAAAAGTGCATCAATATTACCTGGATCCTTAGCTATCAATGAATTTAGAAGAGTCCTTGCTTCATTGAATTGTCCTACTGCTAATAGTAAGGATGAATGTAAAATTTTAGTTTCTTCACTATCAGGATTTTCAGAATATGCCATTTCAAATAATTCAAGAGCTTTAAGAGGATCCCCAACATTCATAAAAAATCCTATACTCTCATATGGTGATAATTCAACTTGAAGTTCTTCATCTACCAGATCTTGTTCAATTTTTACGCTTGTATTGGTGGCACAACTGGCAAGCAATATCAAAATAGTCAAGAATATCCCAAAAACTCTCACAATGTCTCCTTATTAAGAGACAATATACTGTCTGAAGTAAAAATAGACAAGACTGATGTTATGACCATCAAAATAAGTTGATATTTTAATCTTTCATTGTTATTATGCGTCTGATGAACACAAAAATTAAAAACATCTATTATCTGGTTCCTATTTTTTTCCTTTTTGTTACAGGATTTCTGTTATTTCTTGAGTTCAGTGATAGAGATAATTTTTTTAATATTCAAATTGATAAAATCCGTTTATCTGGTACCGGAGAACAGGGATTGGATAAAAATAGTCTATCCAATGTAAAATTAACACTACCAGGGCTTGCACTAAATTTTTCAAAAGAACCCATTACATTTCGAACCAAAGAAGGGACAATCTCTTCTGCAAATATTACAGGTTTTGTAAGTACAGAATCAGGGTTCACCCTTTCTTTTACAAACTCCCTGATAATAAACATCAATACTAACGATTCAACAAGTATAGTTTTTGATATCTCATACCGAGCAGATAGCACAGACACTGCAGGCTCAATTGTACTTTCTGTAGAATTTATGTCAGATCTACATCAGGTTTCATTTTTACCTTGTTTTTCCTATACTGTTTCTGGTGCTAATTATATGATTGCCGCAAGAAGCGGTTCTATTTTCGATATGACAGCAGGATCATTAATGCTGCCTCTTACGAATAATTCAGCTTCTATTGTTATTGATGAAATAGGAGATAAAGATCCTCTTCAATATTATTTCTTTGGAGAGCAAGCCCCTGTTTCAACAGATCTTTATGAATCTACTGTAGAAAATTTCATTAGTACAGCCTATGAAGGATGGCGTGTAGGACGGTTTAATTCTGAAAATGGAGATTGGGCTCTTGCTGAAGGAACAAATGGTTTTGATAATTATCTTCTAACTTCTTTTATATCAGAAAGCTTGAAACGGGGTCGTCTGGCTCAGATTGGTAATATCGTAGATACAGTCAATTCAAGAGAGGATGAATTTAACTTTCTAAGTGCAACATTTTCAGGTAATATTGTAAACACTAATTCTTCAAGAATAATAATAGACGATACTTTGAAAAAAAGAATTTCTACCGCAGTAAAATCTGAAGATATAACCCTTTTTCTGGAATCAAATCTTATGGAGGAATTATCCTGGATTTCATCATCTGCATTATTTAGAGATTTTAGTAAGTTTGTCTCATCTCTGGATCTTGGAAAAAGATATGTCCCAGCTGTACTTACAGGGATGGTAGAAGTCTATATGGCTTCAATTAAAATAGAAAATGATCAATATAAGGATTTGATGAGACTATTTTCTGTCATAGAAGAACAGATTTTTCCATCACTTACCCGGGTAAATAATGGCCTCTTTATATCTGGAGGAAAAGAAAGCCTTTTTGATACCTCACTTACAATTCGAACAGGAATTGCATTGTATGAAATTGGAAAAATTGAATCAAATAATCTTTTTGAAACAATTGGAAAAAGTATGATTGTAAGCGTTCTAAGTCTGGCAGATGAATCGGGTATGATTCCTGAATTTATTGATAGAGAAAGTGAAATACATGGAAAAGGCTATTTTGGTGCTGATACTTTATATCCAAAATTAATTTCAAATAAATATTACCCCCATGTAGTAAATTTCAAAGGAACAGCAGGAACAGATATCTCTGTATGGACAGCAGCAAATACTGTTTCCCATATTTCAACTAAAAACTCTTCTGTATTTGAATTTACTTATCCCTTGAGTGGAGTTCATCACGTAGTAATAAAGGGTATTGAACCATTTACAAACCTTCAGATGAATGGAATAAACTGGAATAGCGACAAAAGATTCCAATACTATTCAAGTGGATGGGTTTATGAACGGGAAGAAAAAACTCTATATATAAAACAGACTCAAAAGCGCACCAAAGAAAAAATAGTACTAAATTATAGAGAGGCAACAGTAGTCAATACTGATACAGCAGGAGAATAGATCTTTAAGCCATAACTTCAAGAGCTGTATCAATTCTCCCAAAAGGAGGACTAACCTGGATACCGGATATTTGGCCCTTCATCTGATCTACCAGATTCCTTGCAATAAGGATCCCTTCATTTCTTGAAGATTCCTTGGTCTCCTGTTTTTCCATCCTTTTCATGATATGTTCCGGAATAGTTACTCCCGGAACCTCATTATGAAGAAAAAGAGCATTCCTATAGCTTGCCAAAGGCCAAATCCCTGCTATTACAGGAACACCACAAGATTTTATTCTGTCTATAAAATTACTCAATACATCCAAATCAAAAACAGGTTGTGTAATAAAGTAATCTGCACCTGCTTCAGCTTTTACGAATGCTCTCTCAATCTCTTTTTCAACAAACTGAGCTGTAGGATTAATACCAGCTCCAATAACAAAGGAAGTTTGAGAAGGAATTCTCTTCCCTCCTAAATCAATACCCCTGTTTAAACTTGAAGATAATGATATCAAACCAATGGAATCAACATCAAAAACACCTGTTACATCCGGATAATTTCCCGCTTTGGGAGGATCCCCGGTAATTGCTAGAATATTTCGTAAACCTGCAGCCTGGGTACTAAGTAGTTCAGATTGAAGACCTATTAAGTTTTTATCTCTACAACAGATATGGGGAATAGTTTCTATCCCTGTTTTTCTGAAAATTTCAACTGCTGTAAGAAAAGCAGAGATTCTGGAAGAGGCTCTTGGCCCATCAGGTATATTAATTACATTAACATTATGATTTATTAATTTTTCAGCTTTATTTAACACCCCTGCTAAATCAGTTCCCACTGGTGGAACTAATTCTACAGCATTAATCCAGTCGCCATTAGACAGGGCTCTTCCCAATGAAGATCTTTCAGCCAAATCAACAGGTTCTATTGAAATATCTTCCTCCTGTTTAATTGTTATCTGCTGTCTTCTTCCTCTATCCAAAGAGAGAAATGCATCTCCCATTTTTTTAATATGTTCCTGAGTTGTACCACAACAACCGCCAATAACAGAAACTCCTGCATCCAGAAATTTTAAAGAATACTCAGCAAAATATTCAGGAGAAGCCAGATACATCTGCCGGCCATCTATATCCCTGGGGAACCCTGCATTGGGCATGATAGAAAAAGGTTTAGACATCCTCCCCTGTATTTCATTAAGAATATCAAGCATATCTGCTGGACCTGTTGAACAGTTCATTCCAATTACATCAATAGAATCCTCATCATCAAGTTGCCTGAACAGATTATAATATTTCCCTTTTGGTATTTCAGACTCTTCATGTCTTAAACTTATCTGTGCCTGAACAGGAATATGAGGATTTACAGATTTGGCTATACGAGCGGCAAGAATAAGTTCATCCATATTTCTAAAAGTTTCAAATAGAAGCAGATCCACTCCACCCTTTATGAGGGCTTCAATCTGCAACCTGAATGCCTTCTCTATATCTTCTTTAGGTGTATTCCCAATTGGTGCCATTCGAACAGAAGTAGGACCGATAGAACCGGCTACATACAGATCATCTCCAGCAATTTCCCTTGCAAGTTCTACAGACCGGATATTTATTTCTTCTGATTTTTCTTCAAGATCATAGGTACCAAGTTTTATAGGATTAGCACCAAAAGAATTAGTTGTTAAAACCTGAGCACCGGCTGCTGCCATTTTTCTATGAATACCTAATATGGTATCAGGGGATGTTAGATTAACATTTTCAAAACACTGATTAATAAATACACCAGAGTCATAGATCATTGTACCCATAGCTCCGTCAAAAAGAAGGACCCCTTCTTTTAATTGCTCAAGATATGGCTTTCTCACCCCTTAGCCGCCCTTTTCCCCAATTCAGCAAGAACTTCCTCTATCGAAATATTTTCTGAGAGAAGAAGAACAAGCATATGGTAAATAAGATCAGCTGATTCATAGATAATTTCACTCCTACTAGACGCAAGAATAAGTTCAATGGCTTCTTCACCGGTTTTTTTCCTAATTTTTTCAGCACCGGACTGGAATAGATGTGTGGTATAGGAACCTTCGGGTAAATCTCTCTGCCTTTGAAGCAGCACTTCCTGAAGAAGTTCAAGAATACCCTGATTCCCATTAAATTTTATATCTTCTTCTTCTGAATTAAAAAGATCCCCCTGATCATGTAATGGACTGTGTTCTTTTCCAATCCTTAAAATTGCCTCATACCAGGAACTGTGTTCTGAAATATTTAACATAGATTCATCTGAATAAGGAAGAAGTCTACCTGTCTCCTTATGCAAGTGCCAAAGTTGACCCCTTTCAAGACTCTTCTTAAAACCCTTGTCATTTGAAAGAGATACTTCGAGAATCTGTCCCTGTCTGTCCTTTATGACTAAAGGCAGTATTTTATGAACTAATTCCATTACCATTTTTCTCCGTATTCATAGGATTTCTGATATTTCCCAATAGCTTTCTGCAAGTCAATTCTATTTTCATATACCGCTTTACCTGTAATAACCCCACCAATACCAGGGTGATTTAAATCAGCAATAAGTTTAAAATCATTTTCACTGCTTATTCCTCCGGAAACTATAACAGGAAGCTTTGAGACCTCTGCTATCCGAATACTATTCTCAATATCCGGCCCTTCCAGAGTGCCGTCTTTATCAATATTTGTATAAATTATGCTGATTATTCCATTATCAGCTGCTTGTTTTGCAAGATCAGTATCCCTCAAAGAAGAACCTTCTTCCCATCCTGAAATTTTAACCTCACCTTTTAATGCATCAATACCTGCAATAAAATGATTTCCATATTTAGATGTCCATCTATCTGCAATTTCAGGATTCTTTGCAAATACAGTTCCAAGTATCAGTCTGTCAATTCCTATATCCAGAAGGTCCTTAACATCAGCATCTGTTCTTATGCCTCCGCCTGTTTCAATTACTACATCAATTTTATTTCTAATCTTGCGGATAATTTCTCTGTTATTCTTTCCCCTATCACGGGCAGCATCAAGATCCACTATATGTAATCTCTCACAACCGGAACTAACCAGTTTTTTTGCCATTTCTACTGGATCTGAGGCATATGTTGTAGATTTATTATAATTGCCCTTAAAAAGTCTAACACAGGAACCATCAAGGAGATCTATTGCAGGTATTATAATCATGGTGGGATTATAGCAAACCAGATGAATTTAATGAATAGTGTATGATAAAGATAAAAACAATAAAAATTATTAACAACAACGTAGAGACAGCACGGCGTACGTCTCATACCATATAACCATATCTATTCCAAATACCAGTGTGTCTGAGAAGATATCAATAGACCAATACGTTCAAAGTATATATCAAAAAGGGTCACTATAAAGCATCACATTTGCAGCAACAAAAAAAGATATACAAAAGGTATGTATATGAGAAAAATAGAGACGCACGCCGTGCTGTCTTTACAATAATTATCATTTCACCATTTAAGAGGATTATTTTTTATATATTTTCGTATTCTATTCAGTTCACCTTTATCTCTAATAACATGATCATGAAAACGTGGTTGCCAGACAGAACCACCAGATGTATTACAATATTCATTGATTTTTTTCGTAGCATGAGATTTAAACCCCGCAACAAAAGAAGAAATAGATTTCGGTGTACGTCCATTTCCCTGTAGAGACAGCACGGCGTGCGTCTCTACAGAAAAATTATTAATCCGAACAACCCCATGAATATGGTCTGGCATAACCACAAAACAATCACAATATAATTCAGAACGTATTACAAAGGATTCGTTCCATTCATTAAAAACAATTTTTCCAATATCTGACAATTGTATTTCATACTCAATTTTCTTCCCAAAAAAATGTTCCCTGTTTTTTGTACAAATTGTTATGAAATAATATCCATTTGATGAATAATCCCAATTTTTTAATCGGGCTGATTCTATTCTGTATCGATTTTTATATAATGACATTTTCTTCTCCTGTCTTTCTATTATGTATATATGGTGGAAATATGAATTTTACTTCAGGGGGATGATACTGTAACTTCTGGAGAAATACTGGGTTTCCATATTTGTTTATTTTGTTGCTATTGTTTCTATTTGAGAGACGCACTGTCTCTACGGGGGATTGGGTGAGGGGTCTATTGAAAACAAAAGATTGACCTGATATACAATTCATATGCATACCCTAACTACCCTCATCCCAATTTTCTTTTTTCTCCTTATGGGGATTGTTTTGGCTAAAACTGGTATTATTAAATTGGTAGGCGCACGCCGTGCGGCTCTACTGGATAGGATTGTTCTTCTTACCCTTTCTGTAATGCTTTTTTTTATGGGTATTCGTATTGGAATAATTGAAAATATTGGTCAAAAACTTGTTGAGATAGGATTAATTTCTGTGTCATTTGCCTTTGCAACTGTTATAGGGACATCTGTAGTTGTTCTATTTACACTTTTTCTATTAAGAAAGGTTATACACAAACCTGAACCACATAAAGAAAAGATTCATATAATGCATCATCTAAAAGAACCTGTTTATCTACTTTTTTTAATGATTTCAGGTATTGTTTCAGGATTATTTATCCCTGTTCTAAAATCTGTAAATGGAAATATTACAACATGGCTTCTTTATTTACTTCTTTTTTTGATTGGAATACAACTGGGAACAAGTAAAACTAAAAATACAGTATTTCAGGCATCTATGGTTCTACTTCCTCTAAGTACTGCTATAGGATCCCTCTTTGGAGGTTTGGCTATAGGAGGATTTTTCAGTCTTAGCCCTGGTGAATCTCTTTCTCTGGCAGCAGGTTTTGGGTGGTATACTCTTTCAGGAGTTATAATTACAGATATGGGAAATCCTGTACTGGGATCTGCCGGTTTTATGATAAACCTGTTCCGGGAAACAATTGCCCTTATTGCTATTCCTCTTTTAGGACGAACAAGGTTTTCCCTTGTATCTATAGGAATAGCTGGAGCTACCAGTATGGATGTTACTCTTCCTCTAATTGAAAGATCCTGTGGAAAAGAGTTTGTTTCTTTAGCGCTGGGTCATGGTATTTTACTTTCATTACTTGTACCTCTTTTGGTGCCTCTTTTTTATAATCTATGATAAGGCGCAATAAATCGCACCTGTACATTGTTATATTACAAAACAGAATATACTTCTTTAAAAAGATATTTTATGACAAAAGCCTTATCCTTGTGAAAATGTAATCTAGAGTATCATGTTTTAGAATATGTCTGATATAGTCTGTTCCTTCCAGTTTTGTAAGGTATTCGAAATCATTTTTTACATATCTTTTATCAATATCCGAACCATACCAGTGAACAAGATAGATTTCTCCTTCAGAAATTTCTATGGACGTCATACCTCTTTTTCCAATTACACTTCCGGAATTAAAGACACAGGGGATGATAATATCATCGCTGTAAAGAGAGCTTATTGAATGTTCTTTACCTCTCTTTTTTGTATGTTCCTCGATATCTTGCTTACATTTTATTATATTGTTTTGCAAATCAGCTTTGTGTTTTTTTCCAGACTCCTGATATTCTCTTAATAGAGATTCGATCCGGAACTTCAGAGTATCCAGCTTTGAGAATGATTCAAAAAGAGGCCTATGAGTATGCCCGATGATTGATACCATTTTCTTGCTTCTTGCAAAGTCATATGCCATTTTTTCTATGTGGGATTTTTTCATATTGTTGTGGGCAACTGAATAACTTTTTATTCTTAAAGGGATAGCTATCAATTTTATCGCAAGGCTCATTAACTCATCAAAAGTATTATAGTAAAAGGAAGCCTGATGACCGTGATAAATAAACAGTTCTCTATCTTTCAATTTTAAAGTAAGAGATTTTAAAGTGGGGCATCCAAGCTCACTTTCTTTATAACCAAAAAGTTTTGAATCATGATTGCCGTATATCTTGTATAGTCTATTTTTATCATGGAATTTACAAAATAATTCATATATTTCCTTCCATTGGTTTTTTATCCCTTTTAGTTGATACCTATATAATTCTTCTACATCTCCATTTAATACCAGTATGTAATTATTTTTAAAATAGTACTCTTTTAGTGCAGTTGAAAACAGTTGTGAATTCTTATGGAAGTCATCCAGAGATCGTCCATCACCCATATGAAGATCACTAAAAATGACTATTTTATCCTTGGGTGTTATCTTGAGTTCAGGGGATTCGCTATAGAGTTTTTCCAATAACTGGAAATAATGATTATTCCTGATCATAGGCTCAGTTTGACAGATTTAAGGAATTTCGTAAACGAGTATTCATAAGAATGGGATCATGTGTAGTAATAATTGATCTCCGGAAGGTTTCATGACGAAGAAGACCCACAATTGTAGATAAAATATGAAGGTACTCTTTCTGGGAATTCGGTGGATTAGCAACTAAAAAGAGTATATGTACGGGTTTTTGGTCAATGGAGTTAAACTCTATCCCTTTGTGAGAGATACCAAGTGCAACAATAAGTTTTTCATTTTCCGAACAGTCTCCATGAGCTATAGCTACACCCTTACCAAGGCCTGTACTCGTACTTTTTTCTCTTTTAATTACATTTTCCTGAAATTTTTTCGGATTAGATAGCATTTTTAATGATTTTGATTTTAAAGTCAGCTCTTTAATAGCATCAGATTTGTCAGTCGCTTCGAGTTCGCATAAATTACAGTCAAAAACTACATCTACCATCTTAGTTATAATATCGGCTAATTTTAAAATTGGCAAAACTTTTTTTACAAAATCAGTTTAATCCACCACCTATAATCTCACTAAGCTTGTTTCCAAGAGCCTTTCTCTCATCAGCTGATATTCCCCTGGTCGGTACAGCTTCATGAACCATAAAATTAATATCAGCAGCACCTATTCTAAGATTTTCTTCCCATGCATGCCATGATCCGCTAATTGTCAAAGGAACAATTGTTGCCTCTGCTCTTGTTGCAAGTTTAATAGATCCATTTTTAAAGGTACCCATAGTATCAGATTTACTTCTAGTACCTTCAGGGAAAATTATCATGGAGTTTCCCTTTTTTATAAACTCAATACCTTTTTCAATGGAACGCAATGCATTTTTAACATTACCACGATCAATAAATGCACTTCTTAAGGCAACAATCCAGAGATTGAGGAAGGGGTAATAGAGGAGTTGTTTTTTTGCTATATATCCAACTGTTACCGGAAGGACAGAAAGAACAATTAGAATATCAATTGCACTCTGATGATTACCAACAAAACATAATCCTTTTTCATCCGGTATTTTTTCCAGACCTTCAATTGTTATTGTGGAACCAGTTGTTTTAAGAACCATCTTAGCCCAGTTTGATGAACCCAAATGTATAAACCCTTCAAAAAGTTTTCCAAGACCAAGTTTTACAAGAATAATATAGATTAGTGCAATTGGTGATCCCAGAACAATTGGAACCCACATTGCTGTATAAAAAAGGATAGTTCGTGCCATGTACAGAGTATACAGTAAGTAATAAGCAGTGAACAGTTATCCCGATACATTTTGCCAGGGCAAAATACTCGATAACCGGTGGTAAGGTAATACATTGCTCCTCGAGTAAATTCGTTCCACCATCTAAATCTACCCCAAAAGGAATTGTATCGAGAGGGCAATTGTATTGGGAGGAACTTGATTCTCTTTCCTATTTAGAATAATGTTCTGCTACACAGTGCATAGCCTGGTCGGGACTTCGTCCCTGCTCGGCTATGCAGCCAAAGGAGAAATTTTATGAGGTTAAGCAGCGCATTTCTAAAAACAATGAAGGAAGTACCCAAGGAAGCTCAGGTTGTAAGCCATCAGCTTATGTTCAGAGCAGGAATGATCCAGAAGCTTGCTAGCGGAATATATAACTATCTACCAATGGCTTTAAGAAGTCTAAGAAAAATTGAAGCAATAATTAGGGAAGAACTCGAGAAGAAGGGCTGTCAGGAAGTATTGATGCCTATAGTTCAGCCTGCAGAGCTTTGGAAAGAAAGCGGCCGATGGGAATACTATGGAGCAGAACTTCTTCGTTTTAAGGACAGGAAAGATAGTGATTTTTGTCTTGGACCAACCCATGAAGAAGTTATAACAGATATGGTTCGTAAAAATCTAAAGAGCTATAAACAGCTTCCCTGGAACCTGTATCAGATTCAAAGTAAATTCAGAGATGAAATCCGTCCACGATTTGGCCTTATGAGGGGCAGAGAATTTATTATGAAGGATGCCTACAGCTTTGATGAGAGTGTAGAAAAATCCCTCGAAAACTACCAGCTCATGTACGATGCTTATACAGCAATTTTTAACAGATGCGGCCTGATTTTTAAAGCAGTAGATGCTGCAACCGGTGCAATAGGCGGTGATAGAAGCCATGAATTCCAGGTTCTTGCAGAATCCGGTGAAGATGGAATTTTAAGCTGCAGCCACTGCGGGTATGCCGCAAACGAAGAAAAAGCTGCAATAAAAGAAAAATCATATAAACTGGATAATTCCACTTTTATATCTTTGGAAGAAGTTCATACTCCCAATCAAAAAAGTATTGAGGAAGTTACAGAATTCCTTGGGAAGAAACCCGAAGAGCTTATAAAATCTATGGTATATATGGTAGATGAAGAGGCTGTTCTTGTACTGGTCCAGGGAAATAAAGAGGTCAACGAAGCAAAAATTCAGGCATATTTTAATGCCAATATTGTTCACCTGGCTGATGATAAGACTGTCGAAGAGATAACGGGGGCTGCAACTGGATTTGCAGGGCCAATAGGCTTGAATAAACAGATAAAAATAGCTGCAGATAATGGTGTTCAGGGAATAATAAACATGGTCTGCGGCGCAAATAAAACAGATTATCATTTAACTGATGTAAATATTGAACGTGATTTTAAAGCAGATGTACTGGGTGATTTTATCCATGCCGCAGCTGGTGAACCATGCCCTGTCTGCGAAGAAGGGATTTTGGAGGAACACAGGGGAATCGAAGTAGGACAGGTATTCTACCTTGGGACCAAGTACAGCAAGTCGATGTCCTGTAACTTTCTGGATAGAAATGGAAAAGAAGTTCCTGCCGAGATGGGCTGCTATGGAATTGGCGTGGGAAGAACTCTTGCAGCTGCAATTGAGCAGAATCATGATGATAATGGAATAATATGGCCCATGGCTATAGCCCCTTATGAAGTACTGATCATGCCTCTTCAACTTAAGGATGAGGATGTTGTAAATGTCTCAAATACACTTTACAAGAGTTTCCTTGAAGCAGGGATTGATGCTGCCATAGATGACAGAAATGAACGGGCAGGGTTTAAGTTCAATGATGCTGATTTAATAGGATATCCTGTACAGATCATTATTGGATCAAAAACCATTGCAGAAGGGATGGTTGAGGTGAAGGTAAGGGCTACAGGCGAAAAGCAGAATATGAAGGTTGCTGAGGTTAAGGACTGGATGATCAATTTTAAGTCAGAGGCTTTGAAATAAAGGATTTATTTATTCCTTTTAGTCTGGGAGTGTAGTATATTAATAAAATGGAAAGTCAGGAAATTTTAAAAGAGGTTCTTTCGCTTAAACCTCAGGAAAGATTTTTAATAGTTGAAGGCATTTTAAGTAGTCTGGATCATCCCGATAAAGATATTGATGAAATATGGGGAAATGAAGCTATTGCCAGACTTCAGGCATACAGAGCAGGGAAACTAAAGGGATTCCCTATATCTGAAATTTTCAATGACTAAACACACAAACATCATATTCTCCGAATTTGCAAAGCTGGAGTTAGAAGATGCAGAAGCATATTATGAGTTTCATCAGGAAGGACTTGGAAAGAGATTCAAACTCGCAATAAAAAAAGGAATAGAAAGAATTATTCAATTCCCATTATCCTGGCCTTTTGAGAAAGGTGAGGTAAGAAAGTGTATATTGTCTCGATTCCCATATAAAATTCTTTACTCTAAAGAAGAAGATCATATATTCATTATCGCAATTGCACATACACATCGGGAACCTAATTACTGGGCAGATCAATAGTAGATTAAGGCATAGATAAAAAACCGCAGATCCATTACCTGCGGTTTTATAGTATTATTCAGCATATCTGCTGATATTTTTCTTCTTAGAAAGCAATCCTGACATTAGCACTTGCACCCAGTGACTGTGTACTGATGTTATACATAGCATTTAAATCCAGTTTCAGGATAAATAAATTCACAGAAAGTCCACCGAAAGCACGGAATGATCCGCCAGCAGCTTCAGAAAAGATTGTAAAACCTGTATTGGAAAGCTCAACATCATAACCAGCATCTTCAAGTGCCTTTCGAACACTCGCTTCAGTTTCACCTTTACTATATGCAATATCAGAGGAAATACCTCCACCTGCCTTAGACCAACCATAATTATATCCTAAACCAGCATAAGGTGTAATTATCAGCAGGCTCTTGCTTACCTGAAGTTTAAAATCAATAGTATGTGTTTCCCAGGCAAATCTTATGTCCGGATCTGTATAAGAAAGAACTGTATCTAATACTGGATTCAGATCAATTGATGAAAGATCTCCAACTCCAGCCACACTCGCATTAACCCCACCTGAAAGATAATTATACCCTGCTGAGAGAGAAATAGCAGGAAGAACTAAATTCCCCTTAATGATAGGTGTTCTAATATCAAATCCTACTAATGTATAATCAACAGCTACATCACTGGATAGTGAAGCAGACATTTCAGGAGTTAACACACCAAGTTTCGCTCCAATATCAATAGGTAAAAAGGGTATACCAATTCTGGCATCTATTACATAAGCAGGAAATGGTACTCCATAACCTGAATCCGTAATGGCACTTGGAAGACTAAAATTAAATGAATCAGCTAAAGCCACGAAGGCATCCTCTGGAATCATCACTGCCCCAACAGATAACCCAACGCCAAAATGGGGGAATCCCCTTACCTTTGCATCAGACCAGTTAAGTCCTATTGTAGATGCAAATGGTAATGATTCAGCTACATCAGATGAAAAAGTTGAAAAGGAATCTTCCATTGTGGTAATGTCAACCACAGCAAAAACTCCGGATACTCCTACCATCAAAATTATCAAAATAATAAAAAATTTCTTCATAAATATACCTCCAATTATGTATATGTCTATAGTTTACTTCTTTACTCTCCAATAATCCAATTTTTTGTAATAAAATCGTTGACAAGATAATAATGCCGTATCATTCTGTCTTCTATGAATAAAACAAACAAATATTTTACAATCGGACAGATAACAGACCTCCATGTAGGTAGAAAAATTCCCTTCCCTTCCGGGGAAGTTGATCTATTCGATCAATTGGTAAATGCCGTGGATAATTTAAATTCAATAGACCCTCCTTTAGATATGGCCGTCATTTCCGGTGATCTGGCCAATCATGGTAAAGAAGAAGATTATATAAGAGTTAAATTCCAGCTGGATAGGCTTAATTTCCCCTATTTTATTGTAACGGGAAACCATGATCAGCGAAAAACACTGGTAAAAGTCTTCAGTGAACACACATATCTTGTAACAGGTGATGAATTTATCCAATATACAATAGAAGACAAATCCATCCGGATAATAGCCCTGGATACCCTGGAACCTGGAACACATTATGGACTGATGTGTGAAAAAAGATTAAAATGGCTTGATGAAAAACTAGCGCAGCAACCTGAACGACCAACACTGATTTTTATGCACCATCCGCCATTCGATACAGGTATGCCATACCCTGATCATCTTGGAATGCACAATAAAAAAGAATTTGCAGCTTTAATTAAAAAGAATCCTCAGATTGAGGCAATTGCCAGCGGACACACTCACAGAGATTCTGTTTTAAGATGGAATGGGACAATAGTATATGTTACTCCAAGTTCAGCATTCAGCTATGGCCTTGAGTTTCACGATGTGGATGATGTCGATCCCTTATTGGAACCTCCAGTTGCCAGAATTTTCAGATGGGACCCTGAAGTGGGGCTTGTATCTCATTTAAGCTTCATCGGTAATTATGAATTTGGAATAACTGAGGGTGTTCCCGAGCCCCCTAAGAATTCGTGAAATCTTTTAAAATCATTTTTAAATTTAACTAACCTTTAACATGTGGGTAATTGATATTATAATACATTAAGCATGTTAGATTTAATACCACGCTCCAGAATAATAACTCTTCTCTGTATGTTTATCATATTAGCTGTTGGGATTTCAGCTGTACCAGTTAATATTGCTGTTCCTGCCTCAGGAGAGGGAATGGAAAAACTACTTTCCTGGACTCCTTTGATAAAATACCTTGAGAAAGAAACAGGACTGGAGATAAATCTCAATATTGTCAGAGACCATAGAACAATAAAAGAAGAACTAGAGCAAAAAAATTATGATTTTGCGCTTATTGATCCTTTTTGGTATGAAAACTGGAAAAAGACAGAATTGTGCCTCCCTTTTCTTGAAACTATCGACAATAAGGCTACCGGGATTCGAAGTATACTGATTGTACATAAAAGTTCTATTTTTAGAACACTGAAGGATCTTGAAAACAGCAATATAGCGCTAACAGTTCCCTATGATTCAGCTCTAGGATTCTACATCCCACTTGCTTTAATGTTTAATCAGGGAATTGATCCCTTTTCATATTTTAAAGCAATAGTTTTTCCGGAAACCTTTGAGAGTATTTTAAAAGGTGTTGCTTATGGAAAACTGGATTCAGGTTTTATCACAACAGATTTATTGGATGTAATGGGAAACAGAAGGTACAGGAATGATATTCGTATTTTACTTGAATCTGAAATTCTTCCTGGACCTGTTATTGTTGTGAGGAATGATTTTAATGTGGATTTGGCTCGTATTATTAGAAGGGCAATGATTCTTTTAACGGATAAGGATGAAGGGGCCAGACTTCTGAGTGGTATAGGAATTTCAGGTTTTAAGGAAATAGATGAAGGAATATTTGAGGTGCTTAGGAACTATATAGAAGTTCTGGATATAAATAATGCCTCTCCAGAGTAAAATTATTCTATTTTTCTTCTTTTTCCTCTCTCTCATAGTTTTTCAATGGCTTTTTTTTATGAGCCATGAGGAGAAAATCTTAAAAGAAGAGATGTCTGCCAGGGCATCAGTGCTGGTAAAAACCCTGGGGGAACTTAGCTGGGAACCATTGTTAAACTTTCAGATATCCCGCCTGGAGATGCAGATCGATTCTTTAAAACAGGAAAAAGATGTCCTGTATGCTAGAGTAGTTAATTCCAATTTTTTGGTTCTTGCTGATACAAGAAGAGATCAGGAGGGATGGATATATTCAGGTATAATTTCTATGGTTCCGGAAATTATCATGCAAAACAGGGTTCTCGTGGCCAGAGAGCCCATAATAATACTCGAATCTATACATGGCATGGCAGAAATTTCATTTTCTCTGGATTCGATGCTGGAAAAAGTAAAAAGAAGCAGGATACTTTTTATTGCTATTTTTATATCTGAACTGATTCTTGGTTTTGCCTTTGCTGTGTTCCTGGAAATCCAGGTTATCCGACCCCTGCATAAAATTGCTGCAGGTGTAGATCAAATTTCTGCAGATTCAATAAATTCCTCTCTCACAATTCCAGGGAAACCATCTGTAGAAATTTTAAAAGTCAGCAGAGCAATAGACAATATGAGAAATAAGCTCCGTAAGAATCAGGACGAACTTATCTCGAAAACTCGTCTGGCTACTATGGGGAAAATAGGATTCAATCTTGCTCATGAAATAAGGAACCCTCTGGAGGCAATATCAGGTTCTGTAGAAATATTAAGTTCTGGTATAGAAGAAAACTCTAAAGAATATTCATATCTCGGAATTATCAAGGAGGAGATTCACAATCTTAATGATTATCTGACAGAATTTCTCGATTTTACAAAAGCAGAAACTGGACATAGATTGGATATCAATCCTTCTGAACTAATTGGTGACAGTCTCTTACTTCTTGGCCCACTTTTAAAGAAGCATAGAATAGATGTATCTGATAATACTGCCAGTATAGAAAACTATTGGAATGTTAATCCAAATCAAATGAAAAGAGTTATTTTAAATGTGTTAATAAATAGCATAGAAGCGATTGGAAGTGATGGAAAAATTGAAATATATACCAGTTTGCATGATGATAAACTTGAACTAATAATAAGTGATAGTGGATGTGGAATTTTTGTTGATAATATCGATGGAGTCTTTGACCCATATTATTCGACCAAAAAGGATGGTTCCGGCATTGGTCTTGTCTTAAGCAGGAAGATAGTTGAACAACATGGGGGCAGTATTTCTATGACAAGTAACAATTCCAAAATTAAATATATGGGTACTTCTGTAAAGATTAAACTATCCATAACAGGAGCTTAGTAAAAATGAATAAAATATTACTAATTGATGATAAAGAGAATATACTCCTGGTTTTTAAGGTTATTCTGGAAAAAGAAGGATACAAAGTTGAAACTGCTAGTACGGGAAGAGAGGGTCTAAAATTAGCTGTCCAGATAATACCTGATATTATTATCTCTGACATCCAGATGAATGATCTCTCTGGAACTGAAATATTTCATCTATTAAAATCCCGGGGATTTGATATTCCTTTTATTTTTATTACTGCATATGCATCAGTTGAAGAGGCTGTTTCTGCAATTCAGGATGGTGCTGTAGATTATCTTACTAAACCTGTTGATCACGATCGTTTAAAAAAGATCATTGCAAGACTAATCAAAAATAATAAGTCAGGAATTAAAACTGATAAATCCCTGATCGGTTCATCTCAATTAATGAAAGATCTCTACACAAGGATAAAGGCAGTAGCTTCCAGTAATTCTACTATATTAATTTCCGGGGGAAGTGGAACAGGAAAAGAACTCATATCAAGAGCAATCCATAATCAAAGTTCCAGAAAAGAGGGTCCTTTTATTCCGGTTAATTGTTCTGCCTTTAGTATGAGTTTACTTGAATCGGAACTTTTTGGATATGAAAAGGGGGCATTCACCGGAGCTGATAAACAGAAAACTGGTTTTTTAGAAACTGCTCAGAGAGGTACACTTTTTCTTGATGAAATTTCAGAACTCGATCCCATAATTCAGGTTAAGCTACTTAGAGTGCTCCAGGAAAGGGTTTTTACAAGAGTAGGTGGAACCTCATTTATAAATCTGGATGTGCGTCTTATTGCCGCAACAAACAAGAATCTTGATGAATTAGTAGATAAGCACTTATTCAGGCATGATCTATATTATCGCCTGAATGTTATTCCAATAAAAGCTCCTGCATTGAGAGATCATCCTGAGGATATAGGTGAACTTGTTAAGACATTCTCAGAAACCCTCTGTGCCCTAGAACAAATGACTGTTCCTGAAATTACCCCGGGATTTTTGAATGCGCTAAAAATGTATACCTGGCCGGGGAATGTGCGTGAACTGGAAAATCTAATTGAACGTATGTTAATCATCCACCGGCCCGATAAACTTGAGGAGTCCCTACTTTTTGAAGAATCAAAATTTTTCTCAAAAGGATTAAACAGATCCCTTACTGAGAGAGAGCGGATAGTAAACGCTTTGATTCTTTGCGGTGGAAATAAGACAGAAGGTTCAAAAATTCTTGCCATGCCACGGAGGACTCTGTATCATAAAATATCGAAACTGGGAATTCAAACAGAGGAGTATATGTCTGTTTGAGGGTAATCGTCTTCATCTGGGCAAATTAGATTATTTTTCTATTTCTGCTTTTCATAAATAACTGAACGAAATTCAAAGAAATTTTTTGTCAGTTCCATTTTTTGCTTATCCATTTTTACTTCACATAACAATGCTTTTTTATCAATCTCATTTATTGCAATTATATCTATCTCATTTTGATTTCCTTTTTCCCAATATGTTCCATAATCTTTACCGAATTCCTGGATTAAAAGATTCCTCCCTTCACTAATGAAAAACGAATCCTTCTCCAGTATAAAATTGATTTTACCTAAACTGAGCGATTCTTACCAGTAGATAAAAATACCTCCATGTGGTGTAATGAGTTAGCTATAATTCAACAACACCCAGGAGGTGAAGACATGGTGAGTCAAAAAGATGGTTACGTCAAGAGCAAAATCAATAGGTTTGAGACAACAAATGATAAAATAACTGGGCGCTCAGGCCTTGTACTTATATCTCGATACCTAAATGAAAGTGATATTACCAAAATACTTGCAGAACTATTTGGATTCTTAAAAAAGCATGCAAAAGGAACACCCCTTATTTCTATACTCCATCAAATAATTCTTTTTTTCTTTGATGGCACTGATCTTCATATGACCAGGTTTGATCATCTTAAAAATGATGCTGGATATGCAGGAGTAATTGAAACAGAAGAGAATCTCATGATT
>JAQIBN010000280.1 GCA_027859095.1 Spirochaetia bacterium
TTAGATTTTTCTTCCTCTATTCAAAATTTCGTTCAGTTGAATTTCTAATATAAGAAATATACTAATGCTGTATCGCCTCAATAATTGCATTCGGATTATACTTCATCACTTGAAGTAAAACTCTAGCAGGACCCCTGGGAGAACGAAGACCTTGCTCCCAATGTCTCAATGTCCCTAATGAAATTCCAAAGGTTACACAAAACTTTTCTTGACTCATCCCTGTTTTCTCACGAATTGCTTTTACATTTACTGACTCCAGTTTATGTTCAACAACTCCTGTAGATTCTCGTTTTACATGCTGGATTGCATCATTCAACCCAGCTGATATCTCATTGAATGCTTTACTCATTTTTCAACCTCCAATATTTTACAAGTTCTTTTACTAGTTTTGACAAATCTTTCTTTTCAACTGATGAAATATTTGCCTTTTCATTTTTCCCAAATGCTGCTAATAAATAAAGTGGCATTAGTTCAGAATGAACATAGTATATTACTCTAATTCCACCACTTTTCCCTTTATTTCCTCTTGCCCATCTAAGCTTTCTAATTCCACCCGTACCCTGTATTACAACTCCTGAATTGGGATGTTCTGATAAATATGCTATCAAATCTTCCCTTTCTTCAGTGGAAAGTAATTTACTAATTTTCTTTTGAAATGGTTCAGTTTCAGCTATTGTAATCACATTAATAATATATACTCCATTGGAGTAGTTGTCAATTCATTTTTTGGAGAATTACCAATATTAGAAAGCCCGTGCTATGGTTTTTTTGACCGACAGACAAAAGTCGACAATTGACGCCAATTGAAATGTGATTAGGGTTTTAGCGTTTTATTAAAATAGCATCCCGATTATCTCCCTTGTTCTTCGTTCCATCTGGACCGTAAGAAGTATCGCCTGTTATATAAATATCCTTCTTATTCAGGACAATGGCCCATGCATTGTCAAATCCATCTGTTCCCCATTGCTTTATACTTTGTTTTCCCCCTGATAAATTATAAGTAGCTAAAAAAATATCACTATATCCTGAATTATTATTGCCTTCAAACTTTCCAAAGGTTGAACCAGTAATATAAAGTGCAGAATTCCCTATTGCGATACTAAAAGCATTATCGTTTTTTATTGTCCCCAATAGCTCGAACCATTGTCTTTCCCCACTTAGATCAAACCCTGCAATATATATATCATCAACACCTATTCTCTTTTTTCCATCAAAATCCCCGTTTATACGTCCTGTAACATAAATTCCAGTACTATCTACTGCTATACCATTACCTTCATCATTATTTTCTGTACCCCATTGACGTGTCCATTCCTGCCTGCCGTCAGAATTGTATTTAGTAAGAAAACTATCAGTATTTCCCGAATTCCTGTTATTCGGAAGATCTCCCTTTGTAAAACCGGTAATGTAAACCCCAGAATCAAGAACAGCTATATCGCTGCCCCAGTCAACATCCGAAGTACCCCACTGTCTGGTCCACTGTAGAACGCCATCAGAATCAAATTTTGCAAGAAAAATATCATCCTTACCAGCAGAAGGTTCTCCGGTAATACTACCTCCGGTATATCCCGTAATATAAACACCGGTAGAATCTAATGCTATTCCTTTCCCGTTCTCATTTTCAGGAGTTCCCAACTGAACTGACCATAATTTTGTTCCATCAGAATTAAATTTAGCAAGAAAAATCTCATAACCCCTATTATTCACACCCCCCTCACGATTTCCCTCCACTTCTCCCGTAACATAGATACCTGTAGCATCAGTAGCAATTCCATTGCCGGAATCCCTTCCTTCAGTACCCCACTGAACCGTCCATTCAAGATCTCCTTCAAAATTATATTTTGTAAGAAAAATGTCCCATTTATCTGCGGTGGTATTATCGTTCATCTCTCCAAGGGTTACACCAGTAACATAAATACCTGTGCTATCGACAGCTATATCTTTCCCGATATCATTTTTGTCTGATCCCCAATACCTTTCCCATGATTTTGATTCAGTGTTTTTATGAACTTCATCCTGACTACTGCATCCTGTTAAAAATAAGGTAAGAATGATTGGTACTAGTAAAAACAATTTTTTCATATACTCATACTCCAAATATTTCTATTAATTGTCAATATATTTGTAAACTTAAAAAATTGTTTTGTAAGTAAACCCAAGCAAAAACTTTTTACTTTTAAAGCCCGTGCTATGGCTTATTTGACCAAAGGATATAAACTTACCTTCTTTGTTCGGGAAAATCATATACTTTCTTTTTATAAGTTGTCTTGTAATTATACTTAAGTCTATTGTAGAGCAGTAGACAGCCCTTTTACAGATAATTGCAGGTAACAAGACCTCTTGTTGAACGTAATTTTGCATGAACAAGATGACTTGATGATGGAAATATGCGTTTATCAAGAACTCTTGTTTTGGACAGTTATGTTTAACAATATAAACTATATATCTCTAAATGCTTAGTTGAAGGTTATCAAAGAAGGTTCACCGAGGTTCATTATACGAAATAGTAATTGCATAAAAAACCCTCTTATATTATAAAGAGGGTTTTTTCTTAATAATGAATTAGCGTGATTTTGCTGAAAGATTAGAGAAAGATACTGGTCCGCCAGCTGCTCTAAGTGCTGCATATTGTCCGTCTGGAATATTCTTCATGCTTCTATATGAAATATATTCTTTACCATTAACACTTACAAAAATCATGCGGCTGGTTTTATTTACATAAACAGATACATCATTTCTTGAGTTAATATCACCAGTAATAATCTGGCTTGCAAGTTGAATCATTTTCCCATCAGCCATTGATTCATATAATTGAACAAATGTAGCATCAGTTTGAAGTCTTGAGTCTTTTGTTAACCATACCAGGTATGATTTACCAAATCCATACCCATCAGACGATTTTGATCCGCTTGCCAGGATATGAGCTCCAGCTCCAATCCATCCTTTTGCAGAATTAGCATCAACTGTAAAATTATAGAAAAGTTCTTTTTGAGTTTGTGAAACTTTTGCTGATGCTTTTGCGTACAATGCACCGGTATCTTTCATATCAATACCATTTGCGCTCTCTTTCCATGTGCCGAATGTTTCCAAGCTTGCGAGATCAACAAACAGAGATCTGGCTCCAGCCATTGTAACAACATCTGTCGTCATAGCAGGGGTAGCTGCCAATTTGTCATACATTGCCTGCAATTTAGTGTTTTTTGCATTTAATGCAGCTATTTCCGAGTCTTTGGCTGCAATTACAGCAAAATCAGGACTGGAAGTGCTGGGCTTTTTTAATATTGGCGCACTGGCCGCTTTAAATACTACTGTTCCGGCAGCAGCAGAAGCTTCAGGGTCGACCATTAAATCGATAGATGCTTCATAGCCATCAATAACAACATCTGCTAATGTTACAACACCGTTTAACGATTTGGGTGTAATAATTTTCAAATTGGAAACATCAATTGACTTTCCAACACGGCTTGACAATGTAATTTCATTATCTGTAGGAACAAAAACCTGTAATTTTTGATCTTCGGTCAATTTTACAATCCCTGCATATGACATGCCTTTATACTTAACACCGGTTACATAAAATTCAACAGGTCCGTCAAAATAAACAGATAAGTCAGAAAGATCCACCCCGGCTTGATCCATATCCATGGCCATAAAACTCTCTATTGGCATTTTTGTCTGCTGTGACCATGCAGTAAATACCACCAACACTAATAAAATAAGAACCATCAGTTTCTTCACATAATCCTCCATAAAGTATTTAATTTTGAGATTTCAAAATGATTATAAAGGAAAAAATTACAGAAGTATACTTTTTTTAAAAAATAAATTAATCAAAAAAGATCATGAACAGAACCTCTCGCTGTTAATTTCAACATTCCACCGCTCCCGGAAAGCATATTTAGAAGTATAATAAGCAGGGAGCAGTCATGGGACGTCATAAATTACCATATAACATGAAAAAACCTAACGAACACCACAGGTACTGGAGATATGTCCTATCAACAGGACCAAGAACTGAAATATCAACCAGAACCAGAGTTAAATATGAAGCTGAGAGGATTGCTTTTCATAGAACCAGTAACCATCTATCAAATCCTGGCTTGCGGAGGGTGATACTTTTATATTCATGTAATATCAGTTTCTATTTGTTTTTTTGCCTCACTCCAATCAATAAATTTTTCTTTACCAGCTCCTAATACACTCTCTCTTTCCAGAAGAATCTCTTTATGCCAGGAAGGAGAAGGAATATTTTCACCTTTATTGGACAAATCATCCCATATTATTTCCATGGTTCGTATCTTATCCTCAGTACTCATTTTTTCCAAAGGTAAAGTAATTTCCATAAAGATCTCCTTGTTACAAGATATATTATATCATAGCATCATGTTCTAAAACCAGTTTACTATAACAGCTTTTTGCGCTGTACCCAAATTTAATTTAATTAATACTTCTTCTCTAATATAAAGGTAGAACACCGACGCAAAAAGCCATTCAATCGTAAAAAAGAGCTACATTGCAAAAGCCTGTATAATTATTTGATTTTTACCGAGAGCGCATGCTATACCTTTATTAACTGACGGGCATAAACGAAGGAAAAGTCGGAAATTGACGCTGATATCGATGCCTTTAGTGACAATAAATTACCAACAAAAGATAACTCAGCAACTTAACAGACCAATTAACTTACCGATTCTATTATTATGCTTTGACTAAAAACCCTTGTTTCATCTTCTTACGTATGCACTCTTATACATCATCAAATGGAAAGCAATCCTAGATTATAGAAAATACAATGATATAAAAACCAATTCTCTTCGGACTGCACCTGTAGTAAAACTTATTGCAATGTCATTATCACTTTACCACAAATAATTAAAACCTAAACTGAGCGATTCTTACCAGTAGATAAAAATACCTCCATGTGGTGTAATGAGTTAGCTATAATTCAACAACGCCCCTTATTTCTATATTCCATCAAATAATTCTTTTTTTCTTTGATGGCACTGATCTTCATATGACCAGGTTTGATCATCTTAAAAATGATGCTGGATATGCAGGAGTAATTGAAACAGAAGAGAATCTCATGATT
>JAQIBN010000027.1 GCA_027859095.1 Spirochaetia bacterium
AAAATATATCCATACATAACATCTGTAATCCTTTATACATATAGGCACACATACTGTATCAATAAAATACATCTGTATGGACGGTATCCAATATCTATCCCTGCAGGGGTGACACCCAAAAAATGTGCAAAAAAAACAAAAGGTCTGTAATTTATAGAACCTTTAACCGATAATAGAAATTAAATCCCCAGTTTTATTTTTTAGGATAATGGTATATATTATAGCTAATGAGATTTAATAAGCAATTTTTGCCTCTATACATAATAACGTTACTCTTTATAATTTCTATTACTCCTGTCCAGGCAGAGGAAGAGGTTATTGTAGATGATCTAAAATCGGCAATAATACTGGTTCCTCTGGCAGGTAAAGATGTTCCCTCCTATATTCCCATGATTGCAGACAAGCTTTTTGATTCAAAGCTTGAGAAAATAGATGTCTATACTATTTTTAATCAGGAAGAATTTTCAGCTATTCTTAATGAAGAGGAAATTGAACTACCTAAAATTATTACTGAAGATATTGCACTTCAAATTGGTCAACGACTTGAGATGGATCAGGTTCTTTTTGGAATTGTTTCCAAGGAAAATGATGAATTTATTATTAAAACAAGAGTTATGGATATTGAAACAGGTCAGGTAATTACCAGTGGATCTGAAAAAGCTGATAGCATAAGAGGAATCGAACAAGCTGTTGGAAAGCTTACCAGGAATTTACTAAAAACTGTTCTTCCTGAAGAACTTGTGGCAGAAGCGGTTGAATCTCTTGATAATGCTGAACAAACTGCAAAAGAGGAAGATGTTCAGGAAAGTATTTCAGAGTTTGAAAAACTTGCTGAGGAGAATCCAGAAGAGGCATTGAATATGGTTGCAGAACCTGTTCGGGAAGCAATAAAGGATACTGTTAGAGAGGATATTGTCGAGGAAGAGATTCAGGTATTATATGATAAGGAAAAAGCGGATAAAAGGCGGGTCTGGCAATTTTGGACCACGATCGGTCTTGAAAGTTTTGTGCAGCTAGGTAATTATTTTGGGTCTGCGGCAATAGATCTGCGTTTGGAATCACTTCTTCACTGGAACAACTATATGAATAATATATTTATAGACGATCCATATCGAAGCTATCGTGATGCATTGGATAATTCTCAAAACAACCAGATTGTGAATTATCTTTTTACTGGTGGGGCAAATCTGGGATTAGCTCTTGCATATAATGCAATGCCTGATGATCTGTTTTCCTTTTCCGGTGCCGGCAGGCAAATCTTTGCAATTTCCAATATGCTCCAAATTTCAGGTTATATGTCACAGACTGCGACGGCTCAGCTTGGATTTTATGCTCAAAGAAAATATATGGAATACAGTACTGCTACCAGCGATTTTACGGCCAAATATGAAGAATACAGAACTGCTTATCTTTGGCCAATGGTTGCAGAATACTCCAGGACGGGCCTTTGGACTATTGGATTAGCAGGAATGGTAACTGCTGCTCTTCTTCCTGGTGATAAGACCCCTATGGTACTTACAGATAAATCTCGGAAATATCTTACCTGGGGTCAGACTCTTATTGGTATTGGAAACCTGACTACCGGTATGGCAAATAATTTTAGAGGTAAAGCAGAGGAGTACTGGATTAGTGATAATTCTCCGTCAGGAACAATAGGGGACAGTACTTACTTATATAATTATATTACTTCCGAGATTTTATATTATTCGACTTATGCAATTTATATCGGTGGAGCAGTTTTAACCTATCTGGGGCTTACTCATGATGGTTCTGGCAATGAATCGAATACAGATTCACAGGACTCGTCAATGGAAAATCTGTCTTTCAGTATTATTCCTGCACAGAATGGGATTACTGCTGTTGCAAGGTTGAGGTTGGATTGATGAAGAGGCAATTATTTATATTTATCCCTTTATTACTGCTTCTTTTTACAGGCTTTTTTGTTTCATGTGATTTTCTGCTGCCTGCTCCTCTGGGAAGGAATAATCCTTTCGATGATGAAGCACAGATTGGTAGATTTAATGTTGCTGTTTCTGGCACGGATTCTATGGTTACCAACTGGGATTGGCATACTGCACTTTCAAGTATATCTGACGAAAGGGTTATTGATAAAATCAGGATAGTACATAGAGAGGGCAGCCGACCTACTGGTATAGGTCTGCTTTTTGATGAAAATGTACAGGAATATACTTCAACATCTGAATGGAGCTTTAATTGGACAGATTTAAAGAATGATGAGGATCACTATTTCGCTCTTTATGCTCATGAAAAGGGAGGTTTGTGGCTTGCTCCCAGGTATGCAGACAAATATTTGGATTCTTTTGTGAATGACAATAATTATATTTTTTATAGTGATAATCTGGATGCAAATAATGATCCAGAAGAATTTAAGATTTACAAAGTTAGTGAAACACCATTTACCATAACAGATGTTTCCAATATGAGTGCTCCTGGTTTTGCTATAGGAGATTATGCCATATTGGAGTTTAAGATTGATCAACCAGTATTTTTTGATAGTTTTCTGCTTCATTTGAATAATCCTGTATTAGGCAGTGACGAAAATTTAACCATTTACAGTATTGAAAAAGACATCAACCAAATATTTGATTGGACTGCATTAAGTTCAGATAACACTTTAGACTATGAAAATTCTATAGACAGACTGGTTACCATCATAGATGGAGCCAATCAGTCTATTGATATTTCTGAGATTGCTAACAGGGTTTCTTCTCTCTATTATTCACGTTCAATTGCAATTAAAGTCAATGATTCTTTTTCTGTAGATGTTTCATTATGGACATTAGACACTCATTTTTGGGGGAATAATTAGTACAATGAAATTGTTTGTTAGATTAAGTTTAGTTCTACTTATTGTTACTTTCTTTCCAACTTGTAATCTGTTTTTCAGTTCCCCTCATGGCCGTGAAAATCTGGATGATGAAGCTGCTCAGATAACTGCATTCACTGCTGTGCCTTCCAGTGATAATTCTGTTGT
>JAQIBN010000036.1 GCA_027859095.1 Spirochaetia bacterium
GAAACAAGGAGTTACCGCTAATGAAGCTTTGACGTTGCTCTTTCTTGGGAAATACCCTGATTTTATAACGGTAGATTTAAATGGCTCGATCAGGTCTCCTGATTGTGCTGAATAGTTACATCTGATCAATCATTACTTAAAATGCATTATTCCATAATCGTGACAGAAATTCCTTATATGGTAGTATAAGAATATCATCGATGAGACGAGGGTTTTGATCGAGAGACACCACAATTTTATTTTTAAACGGTACTTCTTCTGAAATAAGACGTAACCCTTTTAGATGTTTACCACTGACCATATGTGAAGCTTTAACTTCTATGGCAACTTCGTCCCCAATAATGAAATCTACTTCATTCCCGTATCTGTCACACCAGAAGCTTAAGAGCCGATCATTTAATAGCAAAAACTGCAACTATCTAGTGAGTTTTGCTATAAATATCACGACAGAGTTGTGATATTTGGATTAAGAAAACAGATCCAGCTGTCTCCCTTCAATAATCTCATCAAAACTTAGGTCTATGGCAAATAATACTCCGTCAGCCAGGGGCTTTATCTGCTTTTCGATATAGTGATTGTAGTCAATGTCTGTTGGTTCCATGCTTACAGGAACGGGACCTGTGGATGTCATTATATAGCTTATCTCTTTCAGGTTTTTTTGATTGTCCGGATCTTCAAGTCTGGCTGCTTTTATTTGTGGAGGTGTTATTTTTGTATAATCCTCAGCTTTTCGGGTAAGTTTTTTCCTGTAGGCAAGAAGATTATCGAGTTTCCCGTTTTTAAGTTCCTGTATGAAAAATTTTATCCATTCACTTACATCCATTTCTCTGAAAAAGCGTTCGAAAAGTTTAAACTGGAATTTTTTTGCCAGGGGGGTCCAGTCGGATCTGACAACTTCCAGCCCCTTAAACTCGATGCTGCCGTCTTTTAGGTATCCAGCATATCGTTTACGTGCCCCTTCCTTTGATGATCTCATTGCAGGAAGAAAAAACTTTGGATAGTGTTTTTCAAATTCCATTTCCAGTTTTGATTCAACTTTGTACTCATCTTTTATAGCTTTATCAAAGTATTCATTAACTATTTTCTGTAATAATTTTCCAGCTATCATCGGATTTAAAAATTCATCTTCTTTAAGGCATACAAAAACAGAATCTGTGTCACCATAGATAACCTGGTAACCTTTATCTCTTAAGAAAGCTGCTGTTTTTTTTAATATCCATTGCCCTGTTTCCGTAATTGCTGACGGTAGATTGGGATGATAAAAACGACATCCAGTAGTTCCCATAACACCATAAAAACTATTCATTAAGATTTTGATAGCCTGTGACAGGTAAGGGTTCTTTTCTTTTTTAGCATGTTCTCTTTTTTCCATCATTTCTGTAAGAAATTCAGGAAGTATGTGTTCTGATCTTGAAAAGCTATGCCCTGTAGGGGTTGTGACAATGTTTGAATATTCATTCTTCTCTTCATGAAGAGCCACATTGAGGGACAGAGGGTCAATAAAAAAGGTTCGTATTATCGTTGGATACAGGCTCTTGAAGTCGAGAACCACTACATGATGATACAATCCGGGCAGTGAAGTGAATACATGTCCTCCCGCAGCGGATCCTCCCGGGATTACATCATCCGTATCGTAAGCCACCCGGCCTTTTCTATGGATTGCAGGGAGCATTAGATGGTCGAATGCAGCAACTGACATATTAACCTTATCCATGGGAAGACCTGTTATAAGACTTCTTGTTTTTAATTGCTCAATTAATCCTGTTTTCTGATAAATCTCTGAAACCAGTATACAGTCCTCAAGGTTGTATCTTGCAAGAGCAGGTTTATCATTATTAAATCTCCAGGTAATCTCTGCTAATTTGTCTTTGTCAGGTGTAATATCTTTACCCCTCCCGAGAATATCCATTGCTACTGTTTCCAGTTTAAAATCATCGAACTTGTAAAAAGCAGATCGAAGGGTTTGGGGGCCATCAATGACAACCCTTCCTTCAATATCTGCAGAGAACATACCGCTGCGTCTTTCATTTATAACAGTGTTTTTTGTGCCCCTGCCCAATGCAAATGGAATATTCAGAGCCTTACATTTATCGGACAAAAACTTGAGATCAAATCCAATAACATGCCATCCTATTAGCAAATCAGGATCATATATTTGTACGAATTTAAGGAAGGTTTTAATTAGATCTTTTTCATTATTATAATATTCAATTACTGATTTTTCTATTCCAGGAGCAGTTTTATTTTTTACTTGTTTATAGTCCTCCTTAAGAACTAAAACTTTTTTAATTTCATCTTTCCAATAATTCCCATGGATTGCAATAGAATATAGAAGTCCATTGTTACCGAATTGCTTAATGGGTTCAGTTTCAATATCTATAGATAACCATTTTAGAGCAGGTACTTCACTAGAGGGAATTAGTTTGGGATTAGACCAGATTGTAATTCCATTCTTTGTGTTGGCCCTGCCTTCAATTTCAACAGATCCATTTATAAATCGCTCCATAAGGTATCTGTCAGCAGGCCTTACATCGGATTCAAACATTTGTATTTGCCTGTCTTTAAGAATTCTGCGTACATCATAGAAATAATTCAGGGATTCAAAGTATAGAGCATCAACATTCGTATCTGAGAAAGATTGAAGTTCAACAGGGCGTCTTTCCATTCCCTTAAGTTCGGGAATCTCAGAGTCACGTCGAATGAAAAAGAGTGGTCGATGGGCATTTATAATTATTTTAAAGCTGTCTGAATCTGATCTGCCATAATAATTGAGTTCACATTTTCCATTTGTATCTCTGGCTGATCTTGTTAGAATAAATCCTTTTTGAAAGTCCATAGATGATTATAGACTTTCTGTAAGCATTGGGGAAAGGAAGGAACATATTTATTTTCTAACAAAAGGATTATTTTAGGAAGAACATGAGTTAATATCTTGAAAGATTTTTCATATCCATATCCATATCTTCCAGCCTTATTGTCTTACCTTGAATTGTTTCAAGATAGAGCCGGTCATTTTTTGTTACAAATGTCATTACATCAATAGATGTGACCCCGTAGGCTTGAAGAATGGAATCAGGAACTCTTTCCATCCTAAGAACAGACCAGAGTTGATAGGTTTCTTCGATATGACCTCCCCCGGTAAACCCATGCTGATAATTTATTACAGCCCAGCTCTTATCAGGACTTGCATCCATTAAGCTTAGCGTTAAGAACTCTCCTTCTCCGGAATATCCGTTCTCCAGGGCAATATTCCGGGCATTTGCAAGAACCAATATTTTATTCCCCCATGTGCGTATTAGAATATTTCCCGATTTGTCATCCTGATACACTTCATTAATACTCTCATTTAGTGGAATAAATTCTCCCATTTCCCGGTTACTAAACTCAATTTCTGCGATACAGGTATCATCCCAGGTACTGCCTTTATAAACTGAAAGTATTTCAAATTTAACAAAAAGAACTTCCTGGGGAGGATTCTCTGAGATCCTGTCTGGTAACACCTTTTTATAATCAATAAGATATTTTTTTAGTTCCTTCTCATTAAATACTCTTATTTTTTCCAGCTCAAAGAGAATATCAATCACCTGGGGACCTATTTTATCCTGTAGCGTGATAATAGAAGAATCCTCATAGGCTGCAGCCGTAAGATCCACTCCAAACTGTCCTTCTTCATCTGTATTGTAAAACCCAACATAAAAAGTAAGTTTAAGATCTTTAACCCGATTGTTCTTTTTGAATAAATTTTCCGACTGTTGATAGCCGTTGTAGACAATAATATTATTCTTTAAAGAAGTACCTATTCCAAGAAAAACATAGGTTCCTATTCCTGAATCTTTTTCTCCCTCCACCCAGGCCGTTGCAGAATCATGATCCAGGAGATTCCTGGGTGAATACCGTCCTGTGTTCATACGATTGTCCGGTTTTTCCAGTTCCGATGATGCATAGTAGAATCCACCGGCATCGAATAAAAAAATACTTTGCCACTGGGCAAAGAGGGGTGTAAGAAAATTAAATAAAACCAAAAAAATAACTATCTGTTTCATAATAAAATATTAACCCATGAGGAGCTGTAAATCAATAAAAATATTAATCCGGAGGTACTTTTGATTTTAAGACGAGTTGTTGTGATAGATGGTTATTTCCCTATTACATTAAAAGAGAAATATGCCGAAAGGATAAATAGAGAAAAGGAGAAGAAAAGTGAATAAAATGGTTATTGGAACAGCTGTATTTTTAATAATATCTTCCTTTGTTTTTGCTTCTGAGAGAAAATCAATGGTTACCGGTGAGTTTGGAATAAACTACTTCGGATATGAAACAATCTATCTTACAACAGGCTTTTTGTACCAGACAGAAATAAGAGAAGGGATGGATCTTGTTGGAGGAGCAGATTTTGGAATAAATACAGTGACCAATGAATCAGGAGAAGTTGAAGCTGATTTTCTTATTCCTCTGACAATTGGTATTTACTTTCCATTTCAGCTGGAGAAGCTGAAGTTTGGATTTGGAGCCGGATTAAGCCCCTGTTTTCAGTTTACACATGATGGTGAAGGTGCAGGGTTTCTAATCGGTCCGTATATTAATGGGAGTGTCCGTATTAAAGTCCATCCTGTTCTAAGCGTTTTTCTGCAAATACAGCAGGATCTTCTGTTTGGTAAACCTGATTGGATTTATTCAGGAAGCAGGGTTAATATGGGGATATCATTTTAATAAAAAACAAGTTTAATATCAAAGCCCTCTTTCCTTCTTTATTTCATCCCAGGCATTTTGTATTTCCAGAAATTTTATGTTTGCAACCTTCTTGAACTCCTCTGGGAGCCCTTTTGAGGAAATTTTATCAGGATGATATTCTGAAACTAGTTTTCGGTAGGTTCTTTTTATTTTGTCATTACTGTCAGAAGGGCTACATCCCATGACTGTATACGCTGCACCTGAAGATGCTCCCTGTCTGTGAGTCTGACCTCGGTGACTCCCACTGTAGCCCCTTGAATATTTAGCTTTTAAATTGCTGTAGATATTCTCATCTATTCTAAATATATGAACTGCATCAATAATTAAAGTTTCTTCTTCACTACTAATTCCTTCGTCTACATGAGCAACCCTGAGCATGATATCTATCATAAGTTCCATCAGCTGTTGTTGAAAGCGGAATTCCTTATAGAACTGGTTTGCAAACTGATAGAAGGTTTCGGGCGCATTTATTGCTGTATCAAAGATCCGGAAAGCACTGTTTTTTGTTGCAGAATCGAGGCTAAGATCATTATCCATGAATTCTTCAACTTTTCTACGTTCTTTCTGTGAGACGTTACCATCAACTGCAGCAAGTTTTGCAAGCATAGAGAAAGCACCTACAAAAAAAGTCATCTGCTGATGCTGGCTCTGGTTCATCCGGTTCCCGTACCATGATGAATAACGGTCTTGCCCTGGGGCTTTCGTAAATTTGGCTCTGGTCCCAGCACCAGAGAGAAAGCTGCCAAATGCAGCTCCTGCAATAGCCCCTAGAGGGCCACCCAAAAATAAACCAATAGTCCCTCCGATTAATGTTCCCATACAACTCATGTTCTTACCCCTTTAAAGTTCTATGCCTTCTCTGGCTTGAACCCCTATTTTGTAATAATGTTTTATCTCTTTCATCTCTGTTACTAAATCAGCAAGTTCAAAAAGTTCTTCCGGTACATATCTCCCCGTAAGGATAAGCTCCATCTCTGGAGGTTTCTTTTTAATAAACTCTGCTACTTCTTCAGTACCTATTAGTCTATAGAAAATTGCAATTCCTATTTCATCTAAAATAAGAATATCCACATTATTCTCATCAAGAATGGTATTTACAAGATCCCATCCTTCTCTTGCAACTTTTATATCTTCCGGTTCCGGATCATTTTCTATAAAGCAGTCTCTTCCAAACTGTTTCAGTGTAATAGTGTCAGAAAACTTTTTTATAGAATCAAGTTCTCCATATTTCATACCCTTAACAAATTGTCCAATAAATATCTTTTTACCGTATGCACTGGCCCTAAGTGCCAGTCCAAAAGCAGCTGTTGTTTTCCCTTTGCCGTTTCCAGTATAAATTTGAGTGTATCCTTTTCTCATAATATTTAACTTCCTTTTTTAGGTTGATTCTCTGTATAATATCTGAATACAATATTATTGTAAAATATGTTATAGAACTTATACTTTAAAATAATCAGGAAATGAGCAAATAAATGGAAAAATATGAATCAGAAAACGAAATTAAGAAACTTTTTGATTATCTTAGCTTAAGATATCTTAAAAAAAATGAGATGGTATTTCCCGGGATCAAAGATGCAAAACTGCAAATAAGTAATTATTATAAAGATAACTCTGAGGAGTTCATCTATTTGGAAGAGAAGTTTGGTAGAGAACTAAAAAATAAATTTAAAGCGCTGGTTTATATAAGAAAAGTTAATGAACAGATTGGCTATGGTTTGTATACAGCTGAACCCTTCAGGGCAGATGCTCTTATTGGAGAATACACAGGCATAGTTCAAGAGGCTCACGACTATGATATTTCAGATAATGAAACCTCTGTTAAAACTGAATATGCCTGGGATTACCCTGATGATATCCCCTGTCTTCCTCCTTTAGAGATTAATGCACGCTATGCCGGTGGAGTCCTTCGTTTTGTTAACCATAGTTTTCAGCCAAACTTGCGAATAGAACATGCAATAATAGATAATGAGTGGAAAATATTTTTTGTGGCAGATAAAGATATTGAAGCAGATTCAGAACTTTTCGTTGATTATGGTGATGCTTACTGGGCCGTGGATTCACGGGAAATTATCCTGTGACATAAATATACACATGTAGAGACGCTCAAATTGGGCGTCTCTACATGGGAGATTCGAAAAAAATGAATTCCTTAGTTTCGACCAACAGCATTCAAATCTTCAAAAGCTCTTTCAACACGCAAAACTGTACTTTCCTGAGCCTTTCGGAGCCATGCTCTTGGATCGTAGAATTTTTTATTTGGAACATCCTTACCCTTGGGGTTACCAAGCTGAGTCTGGAGAAAAGCTTCATTCTCTTTGTAATATTTTAGAACGCCTTCCCATGTAGACCACTGAGTGTCAGTATCAATATTCATTTTTACAACACCATAGCTTATTGCTTCCCTAATTTCTTCACGGGTAGAACCTGACCCACCATGAAAAACAAAGGTAACAGGTTGCTCTTCACTAAGATTATGTTTCTCTTTTACAAATTTTTGACCCTTATCAAGGATTTTTGGAGTAAGTTTAACATTTCCTGGTTTATAAACGCCATGAACATTTCCAAAGGCGGCAGCTACAGTAAAATTAGGGCTTATCTTGTTTAGTTCTGTGTAAACATAGTCAATTTCAGAAGGTTTTGAATATAAATCTTCAGGAGCAACATCACTATTGTCAACACCATCTTCTTCTCCACCGGTTATCCCTATCTCTATCTCTAAAAGCATTTCTATTTTATCCATTCTGGCAAGATATTTTTTGCTTATCTCCATATTCTCTTCCATTGGTTCTTCCGAAAGATCGAGCATATGAGAGGAGAACAGAGGCTTTCCATTTGTTTTATAATACTCTTCTCCTGCATCCAGAAGACCATCTATCCATGGAAGCAGCTTTTTAGCGCAATGATCTGTATGAAGAACAACAGGAACACCGTATTTTTCAGCCATAATATGAACATGCTGAGCACCTGAAATACTACCGGCAATTGCTTTTTCCTGACCCTCTGCAGATAATCCCTTTCCTGCATAAAACTGTCCACCACCATTTGAAAATTGAATCATTACCGGAGACTTTACTTTAGCAGCAGCTTCGAGAACAGCATTTACAGAATCGCTTCCTACAACATTAACTGCAGGCAAAGCAAATCCCTCTTTTTTACAAATGTCGAACAGTGTCTTTAAATCTTTTCCATAAACAACACCTGGTTTAATCTTGTCTAATACACCCATTTTATATCCTTTATTTTAGAATTATTACTAAAAAGTAATAGTTTTCTTGATTAATTGCAAATGCCTGACTGTATTTTTATTTTTTAAAGCAGATATTTAGTTTTAATCTGCGGATTTCAGAAGGGGGTACACCCCAGGGCAGACGCATCTAAATTAGTCTGATATTTATTCTTTACTC
>JAQIBN010000009.1 GCA_027859095.1 Spirochaetia bacterium
CTGCAACCGCATCCAGACCGGAATCAACAGCATCCTGCATAGTTACATCATTAATCACAGGAACATCCCGTACAACATAAGTTACAGATTTTCCCAGTTCCTCAATAAGAAGTTTATCAAAAACAGATTCACCTGAATTGTCTCCCAGATAAAGAATAGATTTGGACCCTTCAAGACTTTCCCGAAATTCTTCAAAATCAAATATCCCAAAATCCTGAGTTAATATTTTCTGAACATCATCAGCAATGTTAAATTCGTGTCCAACTCCAAAATCTATAACATTCCCTGCAATAGCTATTCTTATAGCAGTTACAAGACTATTCTCAGATTCTTTAATTATTTTTTTCAATACAGGATATAGATTAAGAGCTTCTCTTATATTTTCTTTTTTAATTTCTTTATATATGTCCTTAACTCCAGTTATTTCACTTATTTTTTTATAAATAAGATCTCCTGTAGCAGGAGGACTGCTATCCAAAGGCAGGTACTGAATCATAAGACCCACTTCATCCAACAGTCTCTTAATCTTTTTATCATCCATCCCTGAGATACGACCAGCTCTAAGAGCCTGATCCATAAAACAGGGAATACAATCAAGATAAGTTTTCATCAATCACTCCATCCTGTCTCAAGTTATCAGGATGATAAATACCAGCTTCTTCTTTTTGATATCGAATGCATTTGTTCCAGTTGTCTTTACAGTAAGAAAAAATAAATTTTTCTTCCAGCTTTCCATCTTCATAAAAAGTTTTCATAGGGCAAACCTGGAACCACTTGCATTCATTCATAATATTACCAACCCTGTTTTTGTCTAATGTCTTCCGCAGCTAGAACAACTATATTTGCTGCTGGATAAAAAGACTGATGGGGCTGGGATGCATAACTTAGTGCGGACAGATCTTCAATTGTGCTTTTTTTCTGAATAGCAAAGGTAAGGAGGTCAATTCGACCAACAACAGACTCTTCACTGACAATCTGAGCACCCAAAATTCTGTGAGTAGACTTATCTGCAACCAGTTTCATTCTTTTCTTCTTTGCTCCCGGCATAATTGGAAATTTAGTAGTCACTTCGCTGTAACCACAAATTGTATCATACCCTAAGGCTTTAGCTGCAACTTCAGACAGACCTGTTCCACCGATAAAATACTTGCCAACCTTTGTTGCAGCCCCATTATAAAAACCAGGATAGGATCTGTTTTGACCCTTCAAATTGAACCCAAGAATTTTTGCCATGGGAACAGCATTTGTTGCGAGTTTTCCAGAAATTGCTTGTCCGGAAATTCCACTCTTAAATTGAGTACAATCACCTACAGCATAAATATCTTTTATATTTGTCTCCATCCTGTCATTTACAATAATACCGTCCCGGCCAAGCTCTACTCCACTGTCTTTAACCAGAGATATTTCCGGTTTCATACCTGCAGCAAATATTACAATCCCTGCACATTCTTCTCCCTGACCTGGTTCAAAATCAATTGTGCTTCCATTATCCAGAACAACAGATTCAACATGCTCACTACCTTTTAGTTCTATTACTTTAGATTTTAGGTGTAGTTTTATCCATTCGCGTTCGAGTTCAGTACTCAAGACACCAGACATATCAGCATCGACGAGATTAGGGAGAACAGAATCTCCCATATCAACTAAATCTACAGCAACCTTTCGATAACTAAAAGCTTGAGCAAGTTCAATCCCGATTGCACCTGCGCCTACGACAACGGCCTTTTTTAATCCCTTGCTTACAAGCCCTTCAATCCATTCAAGATCATCCTGTGTCTTAAATGCACCAACACCCTTAAGAGTACTACCGGGAATAGGAGGAAGAAAGGGGACTGCCCCTGTTGCAATTATTAATTTATCAAAGCTAATTTTTACATTATCTGTAAAAATAAGAACCTTGTTTTTAAAATCTATCTCTTTTACTGTATTTCTAATCAGCTCTGCGCCAGCATCTGTAACAAGGTTATCACTCTTAAAAGTCTTCTCATTTTCTATTAAGCCTTCAATTGCATAAGGCAGAGCACAGTAAATCATGCTGTAATCTTCAGGCCGTATTATTGCCATTTTGCTTGTTTTACCCAGTACTTTTGCAAGGCTTACACCGGCAGGACCACCACCGATGACAACAATTTCATATTTTTCCATTCTATTTGTAAATCCTTTATAATTTGATAAAATTTCTTTCTTCACCCTTTGACCATTCTTCAATAAGAACAGGAAAATTAGTCTGAAGCTTCTTAAGGCTGTCTTCAATAGAACCGTCTTTAAATAGTACACAAAGAAACTTCTTTTTTATTCTTTTAAGATTTGGGCCAAACACTTTTGAAACAGACATAGTTACCCCTTCTTTCTTTAACATACCGGTAACTCCCTGTGCCTTTACAGGATCCCCATGTCCTTCATCATCATCATCATCATCATCATCCGTAGCAAAGGCTGTAATTATTTTTTCCATTCTGACTATTATTCCTTAAACTGTTTTCAAGTTGCCGGATTTATAGGCTTCATAGGCTTCTTTTACAGTCATATCCCCAGCACCAATATAAACTGCTATGCCAGTTGTCTTAAGAACTGTAGCTGCGTTTCCACCAGGTCCATTCCCTGTAACAAGAACCTCTGCTCCATACTCTGCTAACTTCTGTGCTGTTTTAGGACCTGCACCATGGGCTTCACCCTCAATTGATCTGTTATCGTATGATTCAACACTCTTTGTGTCTTCATCAAAAATAACAAAATACTCAGTTCTTCCGAATCTTGGATCCATTGCTGCATCCATATCTGTGCCCTTGGCAGTAAATACTATTTTCATTTTATCTCCTTTGGTAGCATAGGCGATCAGCCTATATCTCAACTATTTCTTTTATTTTTTTGTCGACTATTCCGGGTCCCCAACACTTCGTGTTGCCCGTAATATCTTTTCCCAGCTTTCGCTGATTATTTTTCCTAAATCTTTATCATATTCCACAATGGTTTTTCCGTTAGTCATTGCCTCTGTGAATTTTACGTTATAGGGTATTTCTGAAAGAAGAACAATATTCTCTTCCTTAAGAAAGTCCTTTATTTCCCTGGAAACTTCTGGGTTAATATCTCCCTTATTAATTATACAACCGGCTTTAATACCGAACTTCTTTACAAGCTCATATACCCTTCTAAGATCATGAAGTCCAGAAACTGTAGGTTCTGTCACAAGAACAGTAAAACTTGCCCCCGATAAGGAAGATACAACAGGACATCCAACACCTGGAGATCCATCAACAAGAACTGCTATTTTATTTTGAATCTCTGCGAGAGCTTTCGCTTCATTTTTAACTTTAGCTACCAATTTACCTGAATTATCTGCACCAATACTCAAACGGGCATGAACCATTGTTGTTCCAGTTCGTATACTGGAAATAAAACACTTACCAACATTTGGTTGTGAATTTGTAATTGCTTCTGTTGGACAAATGCGTGCGCAGTATCCACAACCTTCACATCCCAGGGGATCAACAACATATTGACTGTCAATAATTGGAATAGCATCGAATCTACAGACAGCCTGACACTTTCCGCATTTAATACATGCATCCTGATCAATGTATGCAAGCTCACCGCTAAAAAAATCCTCAGGCTTTCCAAAATCTGGTGCCATAAGAAGGTGCATATCCGCAGCATCCACGTCACAGTCTGCAACAATAAGATCCTCTCCACCCAAATATGCAAGAGATGCCGTTATAGATGTCTTACCTGTTCCGCCCTTACCGGAAATTACTACTATCTCTTTCACTTTATCTGTCCTGTTTTTTTGCTCTTCAGACTGCCATTATCCAGAAGGTCGAAATTATCAATATAAGTACTTATAGACCTAACTGCATCTTTTACAGATGGAATTGTCGGATACAGCAAATCTCCCCTGGAGTAAGTTTCTGCAATTAATCTGTCGTTAGGAATACTTGCAATTATGTCTATATTATCTTCTTTGCAGTACAACTCAACACAATCGTTTCCGATTCCATGTCGATTTATTACGACAGCAAAAGGCTTTCCCATCTGTTTAACAGTTTCCACTGCCAATTTTAAATCATGAAGACCAAATGGAGTCGGTTCGGTTACAAGAATAACAAAATCCGCATCCCTTGTAGCTTCAATAACAGGACAGGATGTTCCTGGAGGGGAGTCAAAAATCTTTATGACTTCATCAGAAAAATGCTCGTCCACATAATCGATGGTTTGCTTAATCAGTGGGACAGCCTGTTCCTCACCAATAATAAGTCTGCTCTCAATAAAATTCAAATTCCCTGACTTGTAGGCTTTCAGCTCTCCCATTTTCTTCTGCTTCATAGGAAGGGAACCTGTAGGGCAAAGCTCTGAACAAGCATAGCACCCGTGGCATAATTCCGGAAAAACCATTATCATCTTACCCAATTTTAATACAGCATTAAAATTACAAACTGTCTGGCAGTTTCCGCATAATTCACATCTGCTTTTTTCCCATTCAGGGATCTTCTTAAACTTATCTTCTTCATGAATAAGTTCTGCTTTAATAAAAAGACCTGAATTGGGTTCTTCCACATCCAGATCAGACAACGCACACTCTCTGCTTTCTGCTATATAAGATGCCAAATTTGTGGAAAGGGTGGTTTTTCCTGTCCCACCTTTTCCACTGGCTATTGCTATTTTCATTTAATTTTCCTAATTAATAATTGCTTCTAGTGGTCACAATCTCCATGATCATGATCACTGTCACAGAGATTATCTCCATTCTCAAGCTTATCCTGAAGATACAGTTCCACCAATTTTGATGGTTCTTCAGCATCAAGACCCATGAATACTTCTATATTATTTTCTTTAAAGAGATTCTGAGCCATAACACCCATCCCACCGGAAATAATAGTATTTACACCCTTTCTTGCTAAAAATGCAGGATAAGATCCAGGCTGATGTTCCGGTGGATCAAGATAATCCTCTGCTATTATTTTATCATTTTCTACTTTGAGTACTGCAAAACTCTGACAATGTCCAAAATGTGCTGTTAATTTTTTGTTTACTGTTGGAACTGCAAATATCCTATCCATTAAATTCTCTCCTTAAGCATATCTTATATGCCTTGCTGTTTATTTTTTTCTGCTTTCGAGGAGTTCTTCTCTTACCATAGTTCTACCGCATTCAGGACACTTAAGATCGGTACATTTTACACCTCTCTCATGGGAAGATTTATGTCCGCAGCCTGCACATACACAATCGCCGCCAGCACCAAATGCTCCACCATTATTTCGTCCACGGCCGCCGCCAAGGGAATTTCTTCCTCCTCCCTGACCGCTACCACTACCTAAACCTTTACCTTGTGGCATATTATCCTCCTTAGGTTGCATAGCCGAGCAGGGACGGAGTCCCGACCAGGCTTATAAAGAAAGGGCACGGCACGCCGTGCCCCGACAATTATTCGTCTTCCTGCATATCCGCAAGCCGACCCTCAAGGGCTTTGAGTTGGTCTTTTAGAATAGTAACCTCGTTCTCAATATATCCCTTTTCAGTCTCTTTTGAATAGACTGGAGCTATATTAGGGTTTTGAAAACCAATTCCCATTCCTCGTCCCTGGCCTCTATTCATACCACGTCCATAGGCAGCTCCGTTAACTGCACCATGAAAACCGCCTCCAAAACCTCTTCCTGCACCCATTCCCTGACCGTAGCCACCTACTGCTCCAGTATTAGCAAATCCCGGAGCATTAGAACCACTGCAGAAACCTGCTGCTCTACCTGTCATTGGACCAGGCTGCATGTGCGAGCAGTGAGCTTGCGAACGACCAGCACCCATTCCATTAGGGCCTCTTCTGTCACCTCTTGGCATAATATTACCTCCTCGGTAATTTTTGATGGCCATGCCCCCGACAACAATTTCCATGACCGAACCCCCCGGCAAGATCTATCAGATTCCCTGACCCGCAGGCGGGACATTTGATAATATCAGAATCAAATCCGATATTGAACATATGCCCACAATCATGACACTTAATCAAGTTCCCACGGAAATG
>JAQIBN010000010.1 GCA_027859095.1 Spirochaetia bacterium
CTGTAATTTTTGATGGAGATTTTTTACATACACCTGGAATTGTTGCTCAGGTGATGCATAGTTTTGCATGGGAAAATATAAATATTTTTGAGATAGTTTCCACTATGACAGAACTTACATTTGTAATTGAAAATAAGAATTCTATAAGGGGTTATGAGGTACTTCATAAATATCTGGAGCACATAGCTAATGCTTAAGAGCTCCTTTCAAAACTATAGCTGATTCCTCTAAAAAAGATTTTTTTTCTTATTAATTTTAATACGAAAACTAGCTTTTGCTATATCACAGGCATACTTTAATTCTAATTCTGCATCTTTGCTTGAAATAAGATCAACAGTTCCACTTTGCACATTAATTGTTATACTTTTTATTTCAGGTATATTTTGAAGCGCTTTTTTAATTTTCTCACCGTTTTCATTTGAAAGGCCATCAATTATATAACTATACTGTTTTGTTTTCGCCATACACTGAATATATAATATTTTAATATCAATGAAAAGGTAAAAAAAACAGGGATATAGTTGAAAAACTATAATTATGGTGATATTCTTATTATCATATAAATGAAAATAGGAGAAAAAAATGAAGAAAATAACAATCGCTCTTTTAATTGTTATGGTTTCCTTATTCGCAATTTCATGTGCTTCAGCGCCAGCGCCTGCACCTGTTGCTGCTGAACCGGACAAATCTGGTCTTCCAGACTTTGTTCTTAATCCACCAATGGCAACAGATGCTATTTATGGAGTAGGCTTTGCAAAACAGTCTACTATGGCTCTTTCTATAAAGGTAGCTGAAACAAATGCACGTGCAGATATTGCCAGTCAGATTGAAACAACTATTCAGGAAGCAATTACAGCATATGCCCAGGAGGCAGGCGTAGATGATAATACCCAGTTAATTAGTTTTGTTGAAACAGTAACAAGACAGATTACTGATACTACCCTAAGCGGTGCTACTCCCAAAAGTAGAGTTCCTATGGATGACGGAGGTGTATGGGTCTTAATGGTATATGGCAAAGAGTCTTTAGTTGGTGCATTCGAAGATGTAGCAGAAGAATTTGAGAGAAACCCCGATGCGCAGTTTGCTGAGTTTAAAGCAGCACAGGCTATTGAAAACCTTGATCATCAGCTTGCCAATAACCCTACTGTATCAACACCAACAAAGTAATAATAATAATAATTTTTAAAAAAAAGTTGTTCCTAAATGGGGCAGCTTTTTTTTGTATTTTTTATGGTAAATTTGTAAAAAAGATATTAAGATGAGTTTATGAAAGTTTTATCAAAAATCATCGCTCTTCTACTCATTATTACCGGGGTATTGGCATTTATTGCCTGTACATCTATATCTGCAAAGGCAGAAGTTCTGCAAACGCAAAAGACTGAGAATTCTAAGGATACTGGCAAATACCCTGACCCTGTTATAGTTGATGGTGTAATAAATTTCACAGACCCTATTTATAGTTTCTTATTGGATACATCTCCGGATTCAGGAACTCTCCTTTTCTTTTCATTCGTACCCAGAAGGGAATATAGAGAAGATGAGATTAAGCTCGCTGTATTTGAATCTTCCAGACAGGCAGCGATGCTCTCCAGTTCAAAAGTAAATGCCAAGTTTGCTGTGAAAAGTAATAACAGAGACCTTGGAGTTCTTGAATCTATTGAAGTACAGTATGACAGGGGAATGGCCGAAGATCTTATCTCAAAGGTGAAAATTATACAGCATTTCAGAGATAATGATGGAACTTATATTTTGTCAGAGCTTGAGGGTATAACATTTCAAGGAAATTTCTCATCTGCTGCCTCAAAGAGAACAGAACCTGACTGGTTGTACATTGTACCGGTTATTCAAGGCTATCTGGTAAGTATCGGAACAGTACAGCGAAGCCGTTATAAGATTGACTCAATAAGAAAGGCAGATGAACAGGCTCTTGCAAACCTGGCAAAACAGGTTTCCGTGGAAGTTAAAGCAAAACGTGCGGATTTGGAATCTGAAGCATCCGGTTCAGCTTTTAGTGAAACTAATTATGAAGTTACATCAACTTATATAAGAGGATTTTATGTTCTTGGACGATGGAGTACAGATAATGGTAGCACTTATCATACTCTTGCAGTTTGCCCAGAGAATCAGTAGAGATGATTATTAAAATAGGAAATATTTCGAGGAGAGTCAGAATATGAGAAAACTTGCACTAATTATAATTTTATCAATAATTACCCTTTCGTGTGCCACTACAGGTGGTTCTGTAAAAGTTGATCCAAATCGTCCCGAATGGATGGATAATTATCCTGCCAGTGATGCATATTATATTGGTATTGCAGGCTCTTCTACTGGAAATGAAGCAGAAGATAGAAAAACAGCAGAAGCTGGCGCCCTATCAAATGTTGCAGCTTCAATTTCTGTAGAAATTCATAATGAAATTGAAATTCTTACTAAAGATGATTCTGATGGTAATTATTCTTCTTCAACTGTAGATGAAATCACTGCTGTAGTAGAACAGAGCCTCTCTGGTGTTGAAATTGTAGATACCTATTATTCTGAACAAGTTGGCTCCTGGATATATATGAGACTTTCAAAAGCTGAATGGGAACGTATAAGAAAAGAGGAAATGGATTCACTTATTTCAAGAATAAAAGATTTTCTTACCCCTGTTCTTAATGATTTTGACAGACCTTTGGTGACAAGAATTCAGGAATTAATAAAAGCACGGAATTTAATCAAAGAGTCCCCTTATTCTGGATTCCTTAAAACTACCTTTCTTAGTGAAGCTGGATCTTTAATAGATATAGTAGACAATATTCTTAAACAGCATCTTGATTCCATTTATTTAAGCGTGAAACCTGAAAATATTGAGGTTGAATCAGGACAGTCTGCAGCATTTGCTATATTGATGAACTCAAATATATCTTCCCGTATAGGGAATATGCCTTTTTCCTTTGTTTCTGAGTCAGACTCGAATATAATAAGTTCTTTAACAGATCAAAATGGCACATTTTCCAGTGAAATTAAATCAGCTGAGTTAATGATGGGGCAAAATCATATTACTCTTACTATAGATAGAGATAAAATAGGTTTTGATGATTCTCTGGCTAAGATGATACTTCCAGAGAAAGTTATTATTGTAGACGTTCAGACTGTTTCAATTGGTCTTGAATTAGTAACTCCTGATGGAATTGATTTATATGGGGCCAATGGAACTGTCAAATCACTTTTCTCGTCCCGTAATCTACCATTTAAAATTGGAGCTGTAGATTCTCCGTATATAAGATTTGATATTCGAATTTCTGATTTTCCAAAATATCTGGAAGGAGCACCTGATATGGCTCAGGCCAGTGCAGTGATATCTCTAGTGAAAAGAGGCAAGACTGTTTTTAGTTATGAAAGCGATCAGTTTAAAGATGGCGGTCTTACACCGGAGCAGGCTCATGACAGAGCTTTTGAAAAGCTTATAAAAGGTCTGGAAAC
>JAQIBN010000020.1 GCA_027859095.1 Spirochaetia bacterium
CCTTTGATAATATTCTTATTATTTATTGTAGAACCAATAATGGATTTAGTCAAATTTTTATTAGTAACAAAACTACTAATACTCCAAAAAAAGCTTCCATCCAGAGAAAATCGATGTTAAAACTATATTAAGGAGTTCATTATGAGTTACATTATTGCATTAGATCAGGGTACTACAAGTTCAAGGGCAGTTTTAATTGATAGTGCAGGGGCTATTGTGGGATCAGCCCAAAAAGAATTCCCTCAAATTTATCCTCAGGCAGGGTGGGTGGAACATGATCCTATGGATATCTGGAATGTGCAGTTTGAAATGTTACAAAAACTTATTATTGAGCAGAACATCAACCCCTCTGAAATAGCAGCTATCGGAATAACTAATCAAAGAGAAACAACAATTATTTGGGATAAAAATACAGGTGAGCCAGTTTACAATGCTATTGTGTGGCAGTGCCGACGGACTGCAGATTTTTGTAATTCCTTAAAAGAAAGGGGACTTTCAGATACAATTCACAGAAAAACTGGTCTTGTCGTTGATGCCTATTTTTCCGGTTCAAAAATCAAATGGATACTTGATAATGTAGATGGTGCCCGGGAAAGAGCTGAGAAAGGTGAACTTCTATTTGGTACTGTAGACAGCTGGATGGTCTGGAAACTTACCAGTGGAAAGGTTCATGTCACCGATTACACAAACGCCAGTAGAACTATGCTCTTTAATATCAATACACTTGAATGGGATAATGAACTGCTAAAAGAGTTTGAGATTCCTGCAGATATTCTTCCAGATGTAAAGCCCTCAAGTTATGTTTATGGTAATACTAATCAGGAACTAATTGGAGCCAGTATCCCTATAGCAGGAATAGCAGGAGACCAACAGGCAGCACTTTTTGGTCAGATGTGTACTAATGAAGGCTCCTTTAAAAATACATATGGTACGGGTTGCTTTATGCTGATGAATACAGGAGAAAATCCTGTATTTTCAAATAACGGTCTTCTTACTACTATAGCCCTTGGGTTTAATGGAAAAGTTACATATGCTTTAGAAGGTAGTGTTTTTATGGCAGGCGCTGTAATTCAATGGCTTCGTGATGATCTGAAAATTATAGAAAGTGCAGAAGAAACAGAAGCTATTGCTCTTTCTGTTCCTGATACCCGGGGAGTTAACTTTGTTCCTGCTTTTCAGGGTCTTGGAACTCCTTTTTGGGATATGGGGGCTAGGGCTGGTATAATAGGTCTTTCCCGAGGGGTAAGTAAAGCCCACATAATTAGAGCTGCTCTTGAGTCCATTGCTTTTAGAACTAAAGATATTGTTGATGTTATGGAAAAAGAAGCAGGTATTAAGCTTTCAGATATGAAGGTTGATGGAGGAGGGTGCAGGAATAATTTCCTTATGCAGTTTCAGAGTGATATTCTTGATAATAATATTGTCAGACCGAAAAATATTGAAACTACAGCAATGGGAGCTGCCTATCTGGCGGGACTTGCAGTTGGTTTTTGGTCAGATCTTGAAGAGTTGAAAACTATTTGGACCCGTGAAAGGATTTTTTCCTCAAAAATGGATTATTTAAAACGTAATGCATTGTATAACAGCTGGAAAGAGGCTGTTGGGCGTTGCCTTTCAAAATCTTAATTTCCTATAGAACAAAAACGATCAAAATAACATGAGAATAGTTCAAAAAAAGTTTGACAATCAGAAAATCTACCTATAAGATTACATTTTAGACAGTAATTGGGAGATAAATGAGCAATAACATAATTCCTGCTGCCAGGCAGTCAATGATAGTTGAACTTATAAAAAGGGATGGGCTGGTAACTGTAGATTCTTTGAGCAAAAAACTTGATGTTTCTGTTATTACAATTCGAAGGGATCTATCTGTTCTTGAAGAAACTGGAGTTCTTGAGCGAACCCATGGTGGTGCTGTTTTTTCAAAAACTATTGAAAGAGAGTTTAATTATTCTGAGAAAGACAGATTAAACAAAGAGCAAAAAGAGAGTATTGGAAAATCAGCAGCTAAACTTATTGAAGATGGTGATACTATCTTTATAAATAGCGGATCAACTACCTATCAGGTTATACGCTTTCTTGAAGGTAAAAAAGATCTACAGATTATAACTAATAATGCAGCAGCTGTTGCCGATTTTGGAGGCAGGCCAGGCATTGATCTTATTTTAACCGGTGGTATTTTTAGACATCAGTCAAATTGTCTTATTGGAGATTTTGCAATTAATACTGTAAATATGGTTGTTGCCTCAAAATTAATTATGGGTGTTGATGGTTTGAGTTTCAAAGAGGGATTGACTTCTCCGGTATATCAGGAAGCTGGTATTACAAAAGCTATGATCGAGAGAACTCAGGGGCAGGTAATTTGTGTTGCAGATACTTCTAAAATTGGCAGAGTAACTAATTTTATTACAGCTCCTATGTCGGTTGTTGACACTCTTGTTACTGATTGGTCATTTGATGAGGGACTAAGAGACAAGATTGAAGATATTGGCATTAAAATAATAAAGTCAGACCAAGGTTTATAAATTGGAAATACCTCATATAAGTTTAATTCCGGAAGGTTTCTGTAAAAACCTGGAATATATATTTACAGATATTGATGATACCATAACAACTGACGGAATGATGCCTGCTTCAACTTTGGCAGATATTTGGAGACTTTCCAAATATGGAGTCAGTGTTGTTCTTGTAACAGGAAGACCAGCCGGCTGGTGTGATTATTTTGCCAGAATGTGGCCTGTGGCTGGTGTGATTGGAGAAAATGGTGCATTTTACTTTACATATGATAGGAAAAATACTAATATGCATCGGGTCTATCTTCAAACAGAAGCTGAAAGACAAGCAGGTAAAGATGGTCTTGAAAGAATTAGACATAGGGTTTTAGCAGAAGTTCCAGGATGTGGAATTTCTTCGGATCAGGCTTTTCGAATTGCAGATTTAGCCATAGACTTTTGTGAGGATGTATCCCCATTAGAAGAAGAAGCGATCAATAAAATATGTAAAATCATAGAAGAGGAAGGTGCTGTTTTTAAGGTTTCCAGTATTCATATTAACAGCTGGTTTGGGGAGTATGATAAACTTATATGTTTCGATAGATTCCTTTTAGATTTTACGGGGAGTTCATTGAAAAATTTGCAAGACAAAATTGTTTATATTGGAGATTCTCCAAATGATGAACCTATGTTTAAAGAACTGAAACATAGTGTTGCAGTAAATAATATTGTAAAATTTCTGGACAGGATGGAGTATTATCCTGCATATAAATCTTCTCTGGATTCCGGTGAAGGATTTAGAGAGATTGTGGATGTTATTTTAACAAAAAGAGAATATTAAACCATGTGAAGACAAGGCATGCCTTGTCTCCACATGGTTTTAATATAAAAAAACAAAGGGAGAGAAAATGAAAAAATTGCTACTTATTTTTGTAGTACTGCTAGTTGTAGCAGGAGCAGCTTTTGCTGCAGGCGCAAAAGATGTTGACACAACAGAACCAGAATGTACAAGCAGAGGTCTGCTTGATGTTGGTTACTGTGATGAAAATGGAGATTTAGTTGCTGATGCACCTAAAAATGAAGCAAACATCAAAGATCCTGATGTTCTGTTTTTTACCTACACACCGCTGGAAGATCCTGCTGTGTATGTAGATATGTTTCAGCCATTTTTAGACCATATTGCTAAGGTTACAGGCAAGGAAGTTCGTTACTACACAACTCAGTCCTACGCTGCCGAAATTGAAGCAATGAGATCAGGAAGACTGCATATTGCAGGTATCTCAACAGGTCCTACATGTTTTGCTGTAAACCTTGCAGGTTATGTTCCTTTTTCTATAATGGGAACTACTGACGGTAATTATGGTTACAGATTACAGGTAATTGTTCCTATGGACAGCGATATTCAGACTATTGCTGATCTTAAAGGACACAAAGTTGCACATACTGAAGAATCTTCAAACTCAGGAAACCAGGCTCCACGAGCTCTCTTTCCAGAAGAAGGTATTGTACCTGGAGAAGACTATGAAATAGTTTATTCCGGTGGTCATGATTCCAGTATTTTAGGTGTATTTAATGGTGATTATGAAGCAGCAGCTATTGCGTCTTCAGTTCTTGACAGAATGGTAGACAGAGATGTAGTAAATATGGACAAAATGAGAGTTATTTATAACAGTTCATATTTTCCTACAACATCTTTTGGATATTCCCACAATCTTTCAGCTGAGCTAAAAGCAAATATAGAAAAAGCATTTCTTAACTATCCCTTTGCAGGTACTTCTCTAGGTGCTGAATTCTCAGATGTTGATGGGTTTATTCCTGTAACTTACGAGGAATTCTGGGCTCCAATAAGGACTATCCAGGAATTTAATAATACAAAATACACTTTTGATAATCTTTAATAGATAGCAGAAGTAATTAAAAATACCTTAACAGGGTAAATGTCTGTTTATAATGAAACCTTCGGTTTTGCCGGAGGTTTCTGTTTAAACCGACAAAGTAATTATACCAGTTCTGTAAAAAATAGACTTGGTAATATAACAGGAGACAGAAATAAATATGTTAAGCGTTAAGAACCTGGATAAAACCTATCCTACCGGACAGCATGCATTAAAAGGGTGTTCTGTAGATATTGATAAAGCACAGATAGTTTCTATTTTTGGACCCTCAGGTGCGGGGAAAAGTACATTTATCCGCTGTATAAACAGATTAGTAGAACCATCAGGGGGTGAAGTATATCTTGATGATTTAGAGATAACCGGACTTAAGGGTAGTGACCTTCATAAAGCCAGAAGACAGATGGGAATGATTTTTCAGGAATATAATTTAATTGAACGTCTTACTGTAATGGAAAATGTTCTTTCCGGTCGATTGGGGTATGTGGGGTTTTTCAAAGCCATGTTCCGACGCTTTCCACAGGAAACTGTGGATGAGGCCTTTAGTCTGCTTGAAAGAGTAGGTTTAAAGGGCTATCATAATCAGCGTGCCGATGCTCTCTCAGGGGGGCAGCGTCAGCGTGTTGGAATAGTTAGAGCACTGATACAGCACCCGAAAATACTTCTGGTAGATGAACCTACCAGTGGCCTCGACCCCAAAACAGCGATGATCATTATGAAACTAATTAAAGAGCTTGCAATAGAAAAAGGAATTCCTGCCATTATTAATATACATGATGTTAAACTTGGTCAGGACTATGCGGACCGGATAATTGGAATGGCAGATGGTGTAATTGTATTTGACGGACCTCCATCCAAAGTTACAGCAGAAACACTTACTATGATTTATGGTGAGGAAGACTGGTCAAAAACAATTCGGAAAGTCGAAGACGGGGAGGAGTAAGGTGAGTACTACCTCAGCACCGACCCTCTGGAAAAGAGATCACTTTATTAAAAATCCATTGCTTCGCTGGATTATCATTATATCAGTTTTAGCATACATTATATATGCTCTTAATGAGATGAATTTTAATCTGGCAAGGATGAAGAGTGGATGGCCCCGGGCTGTAGACTTTTTTCAAAGAATGTTTCCACCGGATTATTCAAGGTGGACAATGATTTATAAGGGCGTATTTGAAAGTTTGCAGATGGCTATTATTGCAACAACTGTCAGTATTTTACTGGCAATACCGCTTTCACTGGCCGCTGCTGCAAATATTTCAACCAAATTTGTTTATGTTATAGCCAGGGCTTTTATTGTCATGGCCAGGTCATTCCCGCCTATACTTGTGGCAATTATGTTTGTTAAAGCCTTTGGTTTTGGACCCTTTCCAGGTATCCTCACACTGGCTTTTACTGCCCTTGGGTTTATGGGTAAACTTCTTGCAGAGGCTATTGAAAATATTGATAAAGGACAGGTTGAAGCTGTCCGTGCAACAGGAGCAAACTGGTTTAAAGTACAGCTGTTTGGTGTTGCTCCGCAGGTAATGCCGCGTTACGTTGGTCTTAGTATTTATTTACTCGATATAAATTTAAGGGCTTCTACAATTATTGGTATAGTTGGAGCTGGCGGTATCGGTGGCGCATTGTTTAATGCATTCCACCGGTATGAATATGATACCGCTTTGGCAATTCTGATAGCAATTATTGTTATTGTTCTTATAATGGAATTTATCAGCAGCAAAGTGAGGAGTAGACTACAATGACAGAGATCCAACCCACTATCTGGAAACGGTTTTCCAGAAAACAATCTCTTGAGCGTTACGGTATAGAGTTTGTTCTTCTTCTTATATTTATCTGGGCTACACGAAGTATTGATATTTACTGGCCCTTTGTGACAGATGCACCTACACAGGCAGCGGATTTGTTAAATAGAATGACACCTCCTAATATTGTTTTTATTAAAAGGATTGTTCCCTCAATGATTGAAACGATAAATATTGCTACATTAAGTACTATATTTGCTGTTATTTTATCTTTTCCTCTTGCTATTCTGAATGCGAGAAATACAACTCCCCATTATGTAGTACAGCTAATTGCAAGGGTCATTATTGTAACAAGCCGATCTGTTAATGAACTGGTATGGGGTTTGATCTTTGTTGTATTCTTTGGACCTGGTGTTATTGCAGGCGTTGCAGCCCTTACTATGCGTTCCCTTGGGTTTATGGCAAAGCTTGTTTCCGAGGCTATAGAAGAGATTGACCGCGGACAGGTTGAGGCAATACGGGCTACGGGCGCAAATGGAGCCAAGGTCTTCACCTACGGGGTACTGCCCCAGGTATTACCAATTATAATAGGAACATCTATTTTTAGATGGGATATCAATATACGTCAGTCCGCAGTTATTGGTCTTGTCGGGGCAGGTGGTATTGGAATTTTACTTACCAGTTCTATGAATATGTTCAAATGGCAGAATGTTAGTATGATTCTTATCTCAATATTTGTAGTTGTTCTTGCTGGTGAATATGTATCTGCAACAGTTAGAAAAAAATTAGTATAAATGTTTCTGTATAGACGCCTTTAAAGGGCGTCTTTACAGATTTTTTATAAACATTTTTATATATTTTTCCAAACAGATTTTATTCTACAAATTTCAGTATTATCTATAAAAAGGGAATGCAAAAAGGTTCCTGCAGAAATTTCTTCAATTGACAGTCCAACTTCATCACCATATTTCGCTTCGTTTAAAAAATTGATCTCAATTGTCCCTGGTAAATGTGATTCCTTATAAGCGGGATCAATTCCTTCCAGACCCCATTCAATATATCTTATATTATTTACATGTATATTTAAATCAAGATCGCTGTACCTGACATTAAATTCTTTTAAGTGAGATACTATTTTAGGGGCGGGCAGTTTTCCCAGTGATCCAATATAAGCTCTGGGAATATCATCGTAATTGAATACCAATTCCCCTTTAGCAGGATGAACTGGTCGTCGTTTTTCTGTATCAAGGAATATCCAATAACTGGTTGCATTTCCTATTACTCCCCCCTTACTATTTTCAATTTGAAAATCACGGATATAAAATAATTTTTCAGTATCTGCGGGCCATGTTTTTATAGTAATAGTCTCGCCTAGAGAAATTAAGTTATCTATTTTAATAGCCATCCGGCTAAGAACCCATGTCCTATTGTTTTTTAACAGGAACTCAACACCAAACCCTAGTAGAGCTGCATGGTTTGAAGCAGCCTCCTGTAAAAATTGTGCTAAGGATTGAATAGTCAATCTATTATGCAGGTCTACTTCATAAGTGTGTATTTTAAAAATTTCTGTATAAATTTTAGGGCTTGTATTACTTCCCACTTTTATAACCATTTGGATTCTTTGTCTGCCATCTCCAGGCATCTTCGCACATCTCATCTATTTCTCTAGTTGCTGTCCATTCCAACTCTTTTTCAGCTTTATTCGGAAGTGCATAGCAGGAAGCGATATCTCCGGCTCTTCTATCTGAAATTTTATAATTCAATTTTTTCCCGCAAGCCAGCTCGAAAGCGTGTAAGGTTTCAAGAACACTATAGCCCTTACCAGTTCCAAGGTTATAAATATTAAGTCCCGATCTATCTTCTATTTTTTTAAGAGCCATTACATGACCATAAGCCAGGTCAACAACATGGATGTAATCCCGAACTCCTGTTCCATCTACAGTAGGATAGTCATCTCCAAAAATGGAAAGTTCTTTTTGCTTACCAACAGCCACCTGGCTAATATAGGGCATTAAATTATTTGGTATACCATTTGGATCTTCACCTATCCTTCCACTTTTATGAGCTCCTACAGGGTTAAAGTATCGCAGAATAACTATATTCCAGCTATTATCTGCTCTGAAAACATCCCCCAGAATCTCTTCCATCATCAGTTTTGTTCGCCCATAGGGGTTTGTAACACTAAGCGAAAAGCTTTCATCTATAGGTACAGAAACAGGGTCTCCATAGACGGTTGCGGAACTGCTGAATATAATATTTTTAACATGGAATTCAGACATTACTTCAAGAAGACTTACAGTTCCTGCAATATTATTATGATAATATTTTAAAGGCTTCGAGACAGATTCTCCAACAGCTTTAAAGGCTGCAAAGTGAATTACAGTATCAATTTTATTTTCTTTGAAAACTTCTTTTAGTTTATTTTGGTCAAGAATATTATACTCATAGAATTTAACAGATTTACCGCTTATTTCTTCTACTCTTTTTATAGATTCTTTACTGCTGTTACTCAAATTATCTACAACTATTACATTGTGGTTTGCCTTATGGAGCTCTATAATTGTGTGACTGCCAATATAACCAGCACCGCCTGTTACCAATATTGTCATTTTTAACTCCCGTTTTTGTTTTATTATTTATAAATATAGTATCTCATATCTTAGTTGGCCTTACAATAGTACAAAAAAGAACAATAAAAATCATAAAAGAACAATTGACATTATTTCAAAGATTGTGGAAGATCGAAATATGAGTAAAATAATATTTGATATAGCTATTATTGGAGCTGGAGTTGTTGGTGCAGCTATAGCAAGGAAACTGTCGTCATATAATTTAGAAATAGCTCTTATAGAGAAAGAGTGTGATGTTTCTTTTGGTGTTTCCAAGGCAAATTCCGGTATTATTCATGGTGGATTCCATCATGGATCAGAGTATCTAAAGTCAAAACTGGAAGTGCAGGGAAACCGGATGTTTGACCAACTGGAACAGGAACTTCATTTTCCATTTCGAAGATGTGGTATTATTGTAGCAGCTTTTTCCATTGAAGAAATGAAAACTGTTGAGCAGCTGTATTTGAATGGCATTGCCAACAAGGTTGTTGGAATAGAAATGTGCAACAGAAGCCGTATGCTTAGCCTGGAACCTAAACTTAATACAGATGTTGTCGGGGGTCTCTATGCACCAGCTGGAGGAATAATAGAACCCTATCGTTTTGTTTTCTCTTTGGTAGAATCTGCCTTGAAAAATGGAGTAAAATTGTTTACAGAGTTCAAAGTTGTCTCAGCAGAACATAACTCTGAAGGATATACAGTTATTTCAGAAAATGGAAATATTGTTCACAGTAAATGGGCTGTAAATGCCTCAGGTCTCTTTGCAGATGAAATTTCAAATATTTTTAATGCAGAAAAATTTAAAATAACCCCAAGAAAAGGTGAAGAGTTTCTTTTAGATCGTAATTCTGCTGCCAGAACAGAGCATGTTGTTTTTCCAGTACCTGACCATGTTTCCAAGGGCATACTAATTATTCCAACAGTGGAGGGTACAACAATGCTTGGACCTACAGCTATTCCTCAGGATAGTAAAGAGGATGTTTCTACTACTTCAGTTAACCTTGGAATGGTATTCAGTTCAGCAAGAAGAATGGTTCCTTCTATTTCTCAAAGAGATATTATTACAAGTTTTACAGGATTAAGGCCCGTACTTGAAAGTGGTGATTTTTATATAGATATTTCTAAAAAGCAGAAACATTTTATTCAGGTTGCAGGTATCCAGTCCCCGGGTTTAACTGCTGTTCCTGCAATTGCGGAATATGTTAAGGATCTGGTAAAAAAGGATGGGCTCATACTAACAGAAAAATCTTCCTATGACCCTGATATAGAAAAACTTCCTAGAATGAGAACACTTAATCCGGAAGAAGCAGATGTTTTAATACAGGATGATCCTTCTTTTGGAGAAATAGTTTGCAGATGTGAGTCCGTTAGTGAAGCTGAAATAGTAGCTGCTGTAAAACACGGTCATACTACTCTTGATGGTATAAAATTCTATACCAGAGCACAGATGGGCAGGTGTCAGGGAGGCTTTTGTACTGATAGAATTATAAAAATAGTTCAGAGGGAAACTGGTCTCAGGTATGAAGATATTACAAAAAGAGGAAAGGATTCCTGGCTTATTGAGGATAGAATTGGTGATATCAAAGTGAACAGCTATGGGAGTGTGGAATGAAAGAGTTGAAATTTGACACCCTTGTTATTGGTGGGGGCTCTGCAGGTATGGCCGCCGCTTTGGAAGTTTCAAAGCGTGGATTTTCGGTTGCCGTTGTGGAAAGAGAAAACTCTATGGGTGGCATTCTTAATCAGTGTATACATAATGGTTTTGGGCTTCATCATTTTAATGAAGAACTTTCAGGACCTGCTTATGCAGAAAAATTTATTGATATGGTTGAGTCCTCAAATATAAAAGTCTTTTTAGATATGACTGTTATGGATATGGAAGAAACAGGTGACATGAAATATGTCTATGGAATGTCCGGGAAAACAGGAATGATAAAGTTTTGTGTAAAAACTGTTATTTTTGCAAATGGTTGCAGAGAGAGAAACCGTGGTAGCATTGGTACACCTGGTACCAGACCGTCAGGAGTTTTTACTGCAGGGCTGGCACAGCGTCTTGTAAATATGGAAGGATACATTCCTGGTAAAGAATGTGTCATTGTAGGATCAGGAGATATTGGTCTTATTATGGCAAGGAGAATGACATGGGTAGGAGCTAAGGTAAAGGCTGTAATAGAAATACAACCATACCCTGCAGGGCTCACCAGAAATATTGTTCAATGTTTAAATGATTTTAATATTCCCCTTTATCTTTCCCATGTAGTTGGAGATATTCATGGGAAGGACCGGGTTGAATCCATTGATGTTATTCCTTTGAAAAATGGTGTGGAGCAGAAAGATAAAAGTTTTAATATAATATGTGATTCTCTTCTTCTGGCTGTTGGACTTGTCCCGGATAATGAACTGGCTCAAAAAATTGGTATTTCTATTAATCCTGAAACAAATGGACCCATAGTTGACAGACAATTAATGACAGGCAAAAATGGAATTTTTGCCTGTGGCAATGTTCTTCATGTTCACGATCTTGTAGATTTTGTTACAGAAGAATCTGAGCGCTGTGGAAAATATGCAGCAGATTACATGGATGGAAAAACTTTTTCTGACCAGTATAGAACTGTACCGGGACAGAATATAAAGTACCTTGTTCCAAATTTTTATTCTCCTCATAGAGATAATAAATTTTATCTTCGAACAATGATTGTTAAAAATCGTGCAGAATTGATTGTAAGTGTAAACGGAAAGGAAATATTTAGTAAAAAACTAAAACATATTCAGCCATCAGAAATGATCAGTTTTTCTATTTTGGAGGATACTGTGGGTGCTGAAATTATTTCAGAGTGCCGAAATAATACTCTGGAGGTTAAAATAGTATGAAAAAAGACATGATTTGTATTTCCTGTCCAATGGGTTGCAGAATTTCTGCAGAATGGGGAAAGGAAAATATTATTACTGTTACAGGAAATAAATGTCAGAGGGGAGATGTTTATGGTAAGGAAGAAATACTTTCTCCCCGCAGGGTCGTTACAGCTACCTTAAATATAAACTCGTCCTGGTTGGGCAGGCTTCCTGTAATGACAACAGGTACTCTTCCGAAAGAATTTATAGATTCTTTATTAAATAAAATTTATAAATTTGATCTTGATGTTCCTATAGTTAGAAATGATATAATAATTAAAAATATTAGTAATACGGGAATTGATCTTATTGCAACAAGAAGCGTTAGAACATAGACTTGATGCTCATCTCCACCTGCAGACAATCCCCTGGAATTCAGGTTATGCAGAAACTCCAGGAAGAGATATTATAAAATCCTTTTTTAAAACAGAAAGTAAATCTATTTGTAATGGTACCTCTCCTTTAGACTGGGATAGGTCTTCTTCTGCCAAAGGGAGCTTTAATCAGCAGGTTGTGGTTTTTAAAGAGCAGCTTAATCTTGCTTTATCTCTGGATCTGCCTGTTGCCTTACACTGTGTTCGTGCCTGGGGAATTTTACTGGAAATTCTTCAGGAAAAAATTCAAATCAACATTGGTACTGAAAAATATTGCAGAATACCTGTAATGATTCATTCGTTTTCAGGATCCATAGAGATTATGAGGCAATTGACTGATATGGGTGTTTTTATTTCATTTTCACCAAATTTGGTTTCAGTCAGAGCAGAGTCTTTACGAGGGGTTTTAAAGGATGTCCCTTTGGAAAGGATTTTAATTGAAAGTGATTTTTCATACACTAAAAATATTCCCATTAATAATCAAATTTCTGAATATAACAGGAATATAAATAGTTTATATAGTATTGCCGGATCGCTAAAAGACATTGATCCCTTATATTTCCAGGAGGTTGTCTATACAAATGGAAAGATTTTTACGGACAGAGCGCTTAATAGGAGTTGGATCTATAAGACTTGCCGATTTTGATACCATAAGCAGGAGTAACATTAATCGTCAGTTATATGCTCTTGAATCAACTATTGGCAGGGCAAAGACTGAAGTTGCTATAGATTCTCTTAATCCCAAAATAGAATTATTATCTTATGCTTATAAAAACAGCATCCCCATAATTTCATCAATGGGAGCAGCCCTTAGAACAGATCCTTTACAAATCCAAACAGGTAATATTTTTGATACAACAAAATGTCCTCTGTCCAAACAGGTTAGAAAACGTCTTAGAAACCGTGGAGTAGGCCGGGGAATTGATTGTGTTTATTCAACAGAAATAATAAATTTTACCTACACTGATCCTGAAGAGGAGACAGAAGGAGAGGATCTTGTTATTAGAGGTTTGAAAAGGAGGGTCCTTGGGTCTTTACCGACCCTCCCTGGAATATTTGGTCTGATACTTGCGAATATGGCTTATAAAGAGCTTCTTAATCTTTATTCTGTTTCTTGAATTTAGTATAAAGATACCTTTTTATTGTATTTTTTGGTGTTTTCTCAAATGGTTCCTCTTCATGGCGTAAATTAGCAATTTTTGAGAAAGAGTTAAGCTGTTTATTCACCTTTTTAAGGAGTTCCTTTGTATATTCTGCAGCATTTTCAGATGCCTGTATTGCTCCCTCTTTCAGATGCTTTACTGACTCTGTAAGTGCTTCTTTATCTATATGTACCAGTGCAAAAATTTTACCTTCATCCTGAAAAACTACAGATTCCTCAATAAAATCAAACTCATTTATTACAGATTCTATAGCTTCAGGGTAAATGTTTTCACCACTGGCACCTAGCATTATTGTTTTTACTCTACCCTTAATATACAAGTAATTATCCTTATCAAATATTCCTAAATCCCCGGTCCTGAACCATCCTTCATTAGATATTACTTCTGAAGTTTTTTCAGAATCTTTATAATATCCCATCATTACATTTGGGCCTTTATAAATAATTTCACCTTCTCCTGTATCTTTGTGTGGATTTACAATTTTTACTTCGCCACCATCTATTACTTTTCCAGTTGCTGTAAAGCGGGATGTTGTTGCATTTGCTCCGGCGATTAAAGGAGCAGTTTCTGTAAGGCCATAACCAATTGCATAGGGGAATTTTGCATCTTTTAAAAAATTTTCTACATCACTGGCAAGTCCGGCTCCACCTATACCGAAGAAAAAGAGGCGGTTACCAAAGGTTTTTAATAGTTTTTTACCAGCTAATCTTGCTATTAGTTTATGGGTAAGAGGGAAATGAAATAAAGTTCTAAGTACTGCTTTTTTCTCAATATTTGGCAGTACACTCTGGCGTACAATTTTCTCTATTAAAAGGGGAACAGAGAGCATTAGATGAGGTTTTACTGTTTTTAATGCAGGAAGCAACACCGTTGCAGATGGCGGTTTCCTAAGATAATAAACGCATGAACCTGAGGAAAAAGGTATAATGAAGCCCAGGGTGCATTCATAACTATGAGATAAAGGTAAAATTGATACCAGTGTATGACCTGGTTTCATATCTGCTATTTTATTTGAAGCAATTGCATTAGAGCAAATATTTTTATGACTTAACATTACGCCCTTTGAACTGCCTGTGGTTCCTGCTGTATATATTATAACTGCAAGATCTTCTTCTTCGGGATTTATATTGGGAATTTCCATTGTACTCTTAAAAAAGTATTCACCGGATTCAGCTTTTATATCTGAAACAGATCTACCTGCCTGTATTAAAGAGAAATCATCTAATAGAATGAATTCCCTTTCATTATCAATATTTAAATCCTGTATCTTTTCGTATATTTTTTTAGAAACAAAAATTATTTTTGCACTAGAGTGATCTATAATATTTTTAATTTCATTTGGATGGAAATCGGGAAGAATAGGTACAATTATTCCTCCTGCAAGACTTATTCCAAAGTATGTTACACCCCAGTTTGGCATATTTTCAGACAGAATAGCTACCTTATCTCCTGGATTCATATTTCTGGATGACAGGAATGCCGCTACCTTATTAGCACTGTCTCCAGCGTCCTTAAAAGTAAGTGGATCTTCATTAACAAAAGATAGTGCAGGGGTATTGCCATAAAGATGAACACTGTTTTTTATTATGGTTGTTAGAGTCAATTTATCATGATTTTCCATTATTTCTATCTCCTGGTGAATATTAATATATGCCTAATTGAATAGAAATCAATTAAACAGATTTATCATCTAATAATTTTATCAAACCCAGTCGGCAGAGAAATTAAAGTCGCTTGTAGCTGTTTCTCCTGGTTCTGCATTACTGTAATCAAAACAAGATGAAGTGTTTTCTAAATTGGGTATTTTAAAAACTTTATTTCCATATACCGAGTTTAGACCTGACTCAGAGTCTTTTTTTACTCTGAATTTCACTCCATGGCTATCACTTATTTCTCCTTCAACCTCAATGTCAGCCCTGCTTGTAAATATATGTGGTCTTCCATATCTGTAAATTTCTATGGGTAAGGGAGAAAAATAGACAAGGTTAATTAAAGCCTCTTTTTCCATCTCCATCCATCCCTGTACTTTATTGAAACCCATGTCCTCTAGCTGCCTGGCAGATAAAGAATTACTCACAGGCAGAGGATAAGCAGCAGTAATTACAATATCCTTATATTTTTTTAGCATTGGAATCTGGAAAATTGAACTTACTCTAAATCTTCTTATACCGGAAGCATATGCCTTATCAATATCAACTACAAGTTTTTCCAGGGCAAATTCATTTCTAAAGTAGGGGAGTAATATTTCTTCACAGTCTTTATTATAAGAAGAAATAGGCATTACGTGTATTGCCTTTTCCAGTTTTGAACTTCTTGCTCTGGATTTACCATCATTTTTTTTATGGGGATCCGTTATAAAAACATCTCTGCATGGATCTGATTCTTCATTTTTTCCCATCGATGAGCTATGTACTTGCATAAAATCGAATATATCATTATCTATATCATTTGTATTTACAAGGTTCAAAATTTTAGGGGCGAGGGTTTCCCAGAACTCTCTACGTAGTTTTTTTAAGCTCGAGGAAGGTAGGAAGAGGTTCCCCTCTATAACTACTTTTATATCCGCCGTTTTAATCATTTTTTCTTTTGTTGAAGTGAAACTATTCTGAACTATATCTTCTGACAGGCTATGCTCCCTGGCAGGTTCAATTTTTAATTCACCAATCCATGCCTTTATTGACGGGTACGCAGGAATTCTTATTATAAATCCTTCTGAATTGATATTTATTTCAAGATCTACAATATTGGGACTAATGTATTCTGGAAGATTTTTTATATTTCTAACTGATTTTTCGGCAGTATCACCTACTTTATAAACAAGACTACCAGATTGAACTTCCTGATTGAAGGGGATATAAACTATGTCGTCCTTATGAGCTTTATTAATCTTTTCTCTATCCTTATTCATAGCTGTAATTGTTATTTGGGGGCCTTCATCACCGGATTTTGGTTGAATTCTAATTCGATCACCTTTTTTTAAGTCTCTGGAGATTTTTGCTGTGAAACCACGAGGGCCGCTGCCAATAATCTTAGCACTTAACATTCCAGATACACCTGTGGATTTATAATTAATCAAATTTTCCATACTTTCTGTTGTATAGAACCCACTTGACCATTTTCGTCCAGGACTTCCAGCCAGAATCATCTTAGCCTGACCAAGGATGCCTGAACTTAATTTACCCTGACTCCCATGGCCTCCTGAAGCATCCAATACCATTCTATAAGCAGTTACAGCTCTTTTAACATAATCTGCTTTCTTAAGTCTTCCTTCTATTTTGATCGAACTAACTCCGGCTTTTATAAGATCAGGAATAAGGTCCAGGGTATATAAATCATCCGGAGAAAAAAAGAAGCCATTTATTCCATCTTTACTATGATATCTGCGTCTACAGGGTTGCTTACATCTACCTCGGTTACCACTCCAGCCTCCTATAGAAGAAGAAAACAGGCAATTGCCTGATAGAGAACTACAAAGTGCTCCATGTGCAAAAACTTCAATTTCCAAATTGGATTTTTTTACAATAAGTTCCAGTTCTTTTATAGTTACCTGGCGTTCGAGTATAACTCTTTTTAATCCCATTCCTTTGGCTGCTTCAATGCCTGCACTGTTATGTATACCCATTTGTGTAGATCCGTGAATTTCCATTTGAGGGAAAAATTTTCTTATCATCCATGCCACACCGAGATCCTGCACAATAATTGCATCAATACCCATCTTACTAACATCAGATAGGTATTGATAAATTTCTTCCAGCTCTCCTTCTTTTACAAGCGTATTCAGTGCAAGGTATACTTTCTTGTCATATTTTTTTGCATAGGCTGAAATTTTAGATAATTCAGAAACTGTAAAATTATTAGATTTATCTCTTGCACTGAATTTAGGTAATCCTGCATAAATGGCATCCGCACCATTAGCAAATGCAGCAAAGGCACAATCGGCATCTCCGGCAGGAGCGAGTAACTCCGGTAGAATATTCATCGATTAATCATCCATATCGTATTGTTTAAATAAATTCAGTATTGATTTCTGGGGACCTTCAAAAATGAGTGTAATTCCTTTCTTTTTTAGTTTAGTGTACAAGTTTAGGAAACCTGCAATACTTTCTTTATCTATCTGTTTAACTTTTGAAAGGTCAATAATAATTTTTTCGGTTCGTCGTGATATCTCCACTCTTAATACCTGTTTCAGGTACTGCAGGTTTTGTATAGTTACTGTACCTTTTAATAAAAACTTACCCGGATTACTGGAATCCATTATCATACAGAATGGAGTAGGCCATTTTTTAGTTTTTTCCTTATCATTTCGGTTTTTCATTAACTGATCAAGCATTTCATTTGTATCTCTCAATCTTTGAACAAGACCCTGGATCAGTTCCATAAACCAGCCCGGAACATTGTAAATATTATTATAAAACTCCCGGATATCTATTACATATACTACACCCGGTTTCTCCGCTTTTACATTTGCAGACCTTACACCCTCTTTAATCAGGGACATTTCACCTATAACATCTCCTGCTTCTGCTTCTGCAAGGTGAATTTCTCCACCTGAGGATTTTCTGGATACTGTGAAATGTCCGGTTTTTACAACATACATAGTATTTTCAATATCACCCTGTTTGATAAGCAGTGAACCCTGGTCTATTCTTTTAACTGGAATTTTTGTAGTTGTAATAATATCCTGTATTCCTTTTATTGACAGAACCTTGTCTCTAATAAGCTGAATGTTTTCAATTTTAATATTTTGATCAGCAACATCAGAAGTTTGAGTAAGTTCGTAAAGATAAGTAATTCCTGCCTGATCAATATCAATTACATCAGAAAAATCCAGAATTAAAGGTTTTACATTTTTTAGTTTTAGTTCACGGATTTTGGACTTAAGTAAATCAATGGAAGTTTCTGAAAGGTTTCCTTTTAGGTATAATCTTCCTGGACGAATGTCAATATTGTATTCCATAGACAGAGTATCCACAGTTTGGATTTCAGATTTCCAGGGAATATCAGAATTTGAGTCTCTTACTATATAATTTCCAAGAAGTTCTGTAGTTTGACGAATTCTTCTTACTAATACCTTCGCAATACTAACAGCCCAATTTGAAAGCCCAAGTTCATCATTAATAAGAATATCAGGAGATATGACACTGACCATTAAATCTCTTTCTGCAATAACAGTAGCAGATCTTGGAACTCCGGTAAGAAAAGACATCTCCCCTATATAATGACCTTTCCCTAATTCAGTAAGAGTAATCATCTGGTCATTTTTATAAATTACCACCCGTACTGAACCTGATCGTATTATATACATCTCTCTGGAGGTATCGCCAAATTTGAACAGAGTATCATCTTTTTGAAAACGAACTAATTTGTCTTTGCTCATTGCAGCCCTTCCTTTATTTTAAGAAACTGAATGGGAGTGATTTCAGCATCTTCTTATTATGGTTTAATTAATCATTTTCCACAATAATAAGAATAGAGGTTTTTTTGAGGTACCAAATAATATTATTGACAAATATAATCTAAACTATAGAATAGGCACCATTGGGGGATAATGATGTACGATTTAATTATACTTGGAGCAGGCCCCGGAGGGTATGTAGCCGCAGAAAGAGCTGGTGAGAGAGGTAAAAAAGTTCTTTTAATTGAAAAAGCGGAAATAGGTGGTGTATGTCTGAACGAAGGTTGCATTCCCACAAAAACTCTATTAAATTCTGCAAAACACTATTCCCATGCACTGGATTCAAAAATGTTTGGTGTTCATACAGAAAATGCTACCTTTAATCTTGAAGAAGCCCAAATATGGAAAAATAAAGTAATAGATACTAACCGAAAAGGTATTTTATATCTGATGGATAAATATAAAGTTGAAATAGTAAAGGGTACTGGTGTTTTTAACAATAACGGGACTATTCAGGTTGGAGATACCAGCTACTCAGGAAAGGATATTATTATTGCTACAGGGTCTTCACCATTTATGCCTCCCATTCCTGGTGCTGATTCCTCTTCTGTTTTAGACAGTACTGACCTCCTTGAAATTACAAAAGTGCCTTCAAGTCTTGTTGTTATTGGTGGTGGTGTAATTGGTTTGGAATTTGCATCATTCTTCTCAATGCTGGGCGTTAAGGTTGATATTATAGAGATGATGGATGAGATTGCTCCTTTTATGGAACCGGAATTTGCAAAAAATATGCGGCGTGCTATGAAAAAGGTGAAATTCCATCTTGGGTCAAAAGTGGAGTCTATTGACGGAAACAAAGTTAATTTTACTAAAAAAGGCAAAGATTTATCTATAGAAGCTGAAGCTATTCTTATGGCAGTTGGAAGAAAACCCAATATTACAGGAATTGGTCTTGAAAATTTGGATATTGAGATGAGCAGAACAGGAATTGTAGTGAATGAAAAAATGGCTACATCCAAACCAGGTATTTATGCTATAGGTGATGTTATTGGTAAATCTCTTTTTGCTCATTCTGCATCCAGAATGGCAGAGGTAGTTGTTAATACCATATGTGGAGACGAGGACAGTCTTGATTATGATATTGTCCCCTGGGCAGTATATACTCACCCGGAAGCAGCTTCCTGCGGCCTAACAGAGGATGAAGCAGTAAAGCGTAATATTAATATAAAAACTGCTACTCTTCAAATGAGAATAAGTGCAAGATACTTTGCAGAGAATGGTATGACCCCTGGTCTTTGTAAAGTTGTTGTCGACGGAGATACTGATAAAATTATTGGTATACATTTACTAGGTTCTCCCTGTTCTGAGATGATATTTGGAGCAGCTCTAATAATGCAGTCCGGCATGACAACTTTGGATATCAAACATACAATTTTTCCTCATCCCAGTGTCTCTGAAGTGATAAGAGAGACTGTTTTGGCGATTGAACAGTGATCAGTTAATAGTTAGCAGTTGGAATAGTGTTTTGGATAAGGGGAAATTATATGAGTCAATATTTTGAATGGAAATCAGATTATGAAACTGGTGATTCTACTGTCGATGAGCAGCATCAGTATTTATTTAAACTTGCAAACAGAATAAAGTCTTCAGGAGCTTCTGAGTGTAAGCCCATTATTATGGAACTATATCAGTATACCAGGGTACATTTTAAAGCAGAAGAAGAGATAATGGCAGAATTTAAATACCCTGCACTGGATGATCACAAAAAATTGCATGTAAATCTAATTTCTACATTGAATAATCTTTCAGATAATTATGTTGAAACTAAAAATTCCAGAGATGATCTGTTAGCAATTTTCGGAAACTGGATTATTAATCATATTTTAAATGAAGATCTGAGGTTTGCAAATTTTGTAGCTTCATTGGAGGATTAAGTTATTTTATTTCTACTATGAAAGAGTAACTCTCGAAAATTCTATTCATGACTATCTGTTACCAGTTTCCAGCTCCTTCACCTTGTCCCTGAGTTCCTTTATCCTGAACTCACGGTCTACAAATAGTTTATTATAATCTTCCAGTTCTTTATTTTTCAACAGCAATATCGCTGTACGTTCTTTCACAAGATCTTCGAGATTTTCACGATGTAGACGAAGTTCTTCCATTTCCAGCCTGCGTTCGGTGATATCTGTTGTTGCAAGCAGTGCTCTTTCCTTGTTAATCTGATCTTTATCAATTACTAATTTTAAATAAATAAACCTATGTTCTCCTTTAATGTCTTTACTTCAGATTCGGATTCAAATTCCAGCTTTCCCGAAGCAAGAGTAATAAGTTCTTTCTTAAATATGTCAAAGGATTTTTCAGTGAATGTTGCTTCAAGATTAGCAATAAGATCCTTTTTGTTTTTGGCTTGATGTAATTTAAGAGCTGCTAAATTGACATCTATAATTTTTATTTTCTGGGTACAGGATTTATGTTCTTCTTTGTTTTGTTCAAAGTAAGCTTTAAAATCTGTTATACCTTTTCCTTTGAGCTCGTCCAAATAAGAAAACAGTTGACTAAAATCTTCTTCCCAAAGAGCAATCGGGGAATTATTAAAAAGAGTCTGATACCTGGTGTTGCTTAAAAACAGATCTTCTTCCACCATCCTGCGTCTGACAATATCCTGTTCAAGGAGTCTTGTTTTTTGATTTACCTGAAACTTCAAAAATCGACTTAGAGTTATAAAAATAATTGCAATTATGAATATAATCACCAGAGCCATTATTAACCAGGTTGGTAGAAAATACATTGGTTTATCACCACCAAGGTATTTTTCCATTGATTTATAATATACTGATGTATTATTACTTTTTATTTCCAGCAAATGGGTGTCTATTCTTTCAACTAATTGGGCTGATAGTTTAGAACCCTTCGGTAGGGCAAACTGCATACGCAAGGGTTGGAATATTATAGGTGCTCTTTCAATACTGAAATTACTTTCATACAAATGTCCGAAATCTTTGTTCGTAATTGCAGCAAATATCTCTCTATTCTGCAAAGCCTCGAAAACCTGATTGTAGTCTTCCATCTCAACTATTTCACAATCCAGTTCAAAACTGCTAATTATATCTCTCAATCCATCAGGGCCTTCAATATTTATGCTTCCCTTCAGGCCTGCTATTTTTTTGCCGTTCAGATCAAGGATTGTGTCAATATTAATTCCCTTATAGGTATATAATCTTGACCAGCTTAGAAGAACTGCTTCTTTATTAAATAGAAAATCTTTTTCTCTCTCAGGGGATACTCCGGTATCTACCATAAGATTTATATCAGCATTTTTCAGTCGTTGTATACACTGATCCCAGCTTCCTTCAACCCATTCAATTTTCCAGTTGAACTGTACGCTCTATTACAAGATCCTCAAGACTATCCTTGTATTTCTTAAGTTCCTCCTCAGCCTTCTTTATTTCGGTAATATCCATAATATTTCCAACCACGCCAATAATGTTACCATTTTCCTTTACCGGTTTGCCTGAGGTCCTTATCCATTTCATGTTTCCCTTAAAGGTTGTAAAGGGGAATTCCATGTCATAGGATATCCCCTTTTCCGCGCAGCTTTGAAAGGCATCCATAATTACCTGGAGGTCCTTTTCAGCGTAGCATTCAACTCCCCGTTCCATGTGCTCTGTTGAGCCTGGTTTTATTTCATAAAAATCAGCTTCGTGTATACGATAGGTTTCTTCTGTCCAGAACATAGTCCTCTCGTTTATATCCCATCTCCAGCCGCCAGCTTTTGTAATTTTTTGAGTAGCGTTAAGCAGGTCTTCGCTCTTCTTTAAGGTTTCCAATAGCTGAATGTTCTCTGTATTCTCCTTTTCAAGATCCAGCATCTTCTGTTCAAGCTTGTTTACGAGCCTTTCATTGAAGAGTTTGAACACCTCTTTTTCATTGCAAATGATATTTTTAGGTTCAGGCAGTGTTCCTTTTTCGTGCGCATTCAAAACATCTCTTATTATTTCCAGAAATTTATCCGGTTCCTGAGGTTTGACAATAAATCTTATTGCCCCCAGACTTAGAACAAACTCTTCATCTTTTTTGCTGGTGTATGTTGCTGTATAAAAAATAAATGGAATGCTCTTTAAAAATTCATCTTTCTTTATTTGCATACAAAGCTGAAAACCATCCATAACCGGCATTAATATATCTGAGATAATAAAATCCGGTTTCAGAGTTCTAGCGGATTCAAGAGCTTCCTTTCCATTTGAAGCTTCCTGTACAGTATGATTTATGCTTTCAATTAACTTTCGAAGAAGCAGTCTGTTCTCCTTGATGTCATCCACAACAAGAATTAAATATTTTTTGCCCATATTGTTTTTATCTCCTTCATTATTGTATAAGGGTCGATCGGCTTTTCGAGATAAGCTGTAAAACCTTCCTTTAAGTATTTTTCTCTGTCCCCAGCCATAGCGTAGGAAGTAATTGCAATGATGGTTATTTTTCTGTCATTTCCGGATTTACGTATTCTACGCGTAGCTTCCAGACCATCAATTCCCGGAAGTTTAATGTCCATAAGAATAAGGTCAGGTTTTTCCTCTTCCGTCAGGCGTACTCCTTCCTCTCCTGTTTCTGCTTTGATAACTTCATATCCCTCATTTAACAGTAATTTTGTTATTAACCTCATGTTATTTCTGTCATCTTCAACGACTAAAACCCTTTCCATGTTAAACCTCCAGCTGCTTTTCCCTTATATTTAAAGGAATTTCCATTGTAAAGGTGCTGCCCTTTCCATAGATACTTTCAACATATATCTTACCATTAAATACGCTGGTAATAATTTTTTTTGTCAAATAAAGTCCAAGTCCGGTGCCTAAGGTAGTTTCCTTAATCGGTGAATCCAGCCGGATAAAAGAATTAAACAATTTCCAGATCTTTACCCGCTTCTTCATCAATTTTTCCGGAAATTCCCTGACGGATTAATCCTGTAAATCCAATTATAGAGTTTAGGGGAGTTCTGAGCTCATGGCTCATGCTGGCAGTGAACATAGATTTAAGACGGTCCAGCTCCAACAAATGCTCATTGGCAGTTAGCAGCTTATCTTCACTTTGTTTAAGATTCCTGAAAATGAGATCATAAGGTTTTATGAGCGCTATTACAATTATGGCTCTGTACATAAGATAAAAGGCAATGCACTTAAAAAAATGTCCAAGCATATTTGCAAATCCAAATACACTTACATATGCAGTAAAAGATATTTCAGAAAAGATCAGCAGTATTATCGAAGCTGCAATTAAAAAAAAGATATTCTTAGAAAAGTTCTCCCGGTGTAAATATAAAAAGTAAATCGAAACAGCCATCATAAAGGATATAACATACTCACTGGCGATTTTAAAATTTGTCAATCCTTTTCCTTCAATGAAGCAATCAGGGAATATCCTCCAGTAAAAAATTGAGGCAATAAGTATGGATAATACTATTGAATAGATGGAAAGTACAAAATAGATATTGAGTTTGTTTTTAAGCTTACTATAGAATGATAATGATGCAGCAATAAGAGAAATGCTCTGTAAGTAACGTGCAGCGATCCAGAACTGAGTTGGCAAATTGGCATCAAATTCTGTGAAAACACCCATACCCTTGTATGCCAGAGTATGCAACAGGTCTATTAATGCAATAAATATAAAAGAGACACCCGTTATAAGAAGAAAACTATTATCTATTTTATACCTTAAAATCCATACAATCATAAATATACAAATAGCAACAGCAATACTGAAAATTTCGACAAGACTGTGGAAGAGTAGGTAGCTGTATAGGCTCGAGGCATAGAGGCCTGTTATAATAAGCACTACAGTCAATACTTCTTTATAAGAGTTAGATATTAAACTCTTTTTCATGCTATTATCTCCATTGAATCTCTCTTGATTTAAATTCCATGAAAAACTGGCTAAGCTGATTTTTAGTAATTAACCGCAATAGTTCAACATTTACATATTCAACCCATATCTCATTTCTTTCAACTTTTTTTCTACATATTCATTTTGGGATTCTTTTTATAGTAATCGAGAAATTCTCCGGGAGAAAATACCAAAATTCCATGCCGGCATTTTCCAGGGAAGTGTTTTAAATTACCAGTAACAAGGCAATCAACCCTCGCAGAAATTGCCACTTCCATAAATGGATCATCGTCTGGATCCGGAAGCGATTCCGATAACGGAATTGAAGAGTGTTTTTCGGCTGTATTCTCTATATATTCAATAATAATATCTGTCATATCTGTATTTATATCAAATTTCGGACGATAAAGGACATCCTGGTACTCAAAGATAATTCGTGCATCAATACAAAGTGTCAACTCATCACTTGTCAGCATTCTCACGATCTTGCCGCATGTTCCAAAAGGTGTCAGCATTCCGGAAACAAGTACATTGGTATCGAGAACTATCCTCATATTCTACGTTTTTGGCGCGCCCGGCGAGTTTTATTTATCTCCGAGTCAATTTGCTCTATAGAAATCCTGTCATTTCCTTTTTTCATCGATTCTTTCTGGATTGAGACAATGGCCTGAGTGGCTCTTACTTGCCTCCAAGTGGCCAGAGAACTTTCAACGGTTCCCTCATCAACCGACGAAATAACAGCTATGGGTCTGCCATTATTTGTTATCACCATCTCCCTTTCCAATGGGAGTTCCTGCCATACCTGTGCCGATTTAGATCGAAGATCACGTATACTAAGAAATTTCATTATTTACCTCCACTGTTACACAATAATATACACAATTGTGTTACAATGTCAAATATTGGATCAACGCTAACTTTATTCCTATGGAATCACTCATTGCATTAAAGGTTGTTGTCCAAAGCAATAAATCTTCCTAAAGATTTGATTCTACTTAGGTCAATTATTATTCTCCCCCCCCCTTGTGCTTTAAATCCATTAGTTCTATTCTTAGTGATAGGAAGCGGCTTTTTAGGGGAATAGGGCGTAGATTCCCGAATTAAAATAGCGTAAAAGTTGGAATAATGCCGAATTAAATACTAAGACCTAAACTGAGCGATTCCAGCAATTTGGCGTAGTATGTTTACTTTCTTTCAAATCTGCCATGTATTTCAGGAATTATCATACAGCAAGCAGAATTTATCGATTCGGAACAAAGTAGATTAAATATTTTTATGATTTTATAGCTGAAATTGTCAATTTCTAATTCCAGGAAAACAAATCTTGCTTGTGAATTTAAACTGAGCATTTAATTTTGTTTGAAAACTTTCAGATAAAAATTTATCCGGCCGGTTGGGGTCGTATTCGATTTACAAGGATCCTTTTATTCCACAATTCTGTAAAATTTAGAGAAGCATTTATTGCCTTGGAAATATTCAGAATTTTGCTTCCACCCCTACTTGTGATTTTCCCTGCGATATCAATAACCTTTCTTCTGAAAGTCTGTGCATACCAGGTTGCAGGAATTGTTTTACTATTCATATCGTATTTGAAAGCTTCAAATAAAAGAAATGAGATAGCCATAAGATAATAATATGCAGCATTGGAGGTGAATCGTTTAAAAGGAATATGCTCTGTTCCAAAATTTTAATACTAGGGACGGAGGTTTAGGGGATTAATAACATTAAAAAAACCAAGTTTATCAAAATCCTTGCTATTTCTTGTATAAAAATTATTTACTTCATATGCCTTTAGGGTAACTGCAAGAATACTATCAAAACTTCTCCGAGCAGGAAAATTATCATCTTCCCATATGTGCTTTAATTCTTCCATCATGGAAGGTTCCCAGGCACATTGAAGCCATCCTGAATTTTTCCTATACCAGTTTATTGTATTAGCAGCTTGTTTTGCAGATAAGGGTTTCTGTAGTACAGCTGGATTTCGTAAAAGACGGTAGAGTTCAAACCAAACCTGTTCAGCAACAATCCATGATTCCTTCTCTAGTAATGCATTATTTACCAATTACCGGCAAATATTATGTTCAGGACAATCACTGTTAATCGAATAGAGCATAATATTTGTATCTAAACTATTCACAGTTGATTCCTATCATCATTTGCTATCGATCTAAGGTTTTCTGAATTAATCAGGATATCTCCGCATCGATAGATAGGAGCATCTTCAGAAACCATTTCCTTAGAATCTGAGCCATTGCGAGAAAGCCAAAACTCAACAGCATTTCGAACCAGTTCGCTTACTGGACGATCTTCACGTTTAGCAATTCCCCGAAGTCGGGTAAGTTGCGGTTCTGGAAATAAAATTTGAAGCTTTTGCATGTATACAGTATAAGCATGTATACATGGAAATGCAAATAAATTAATTTTTCGGAATGACAGGGACGGAGGAATAAATAAAAAAAATTACAGATTTAAAATCAAAATAGCGTTTTACCCCATACTAGTAAATATGAGAAAACCAAGAGAAATATATATTGGGGCAGAATATCACGTAACTGCCAGAATTAATCGAGGAGAATTTATCCTTGAATCAGATGAGGTGAAGGACTTATTTTTGGATATAGTTAAAAGAGCAAAGATTAAGTATTCTTTTAAACTTCGTTCCTTTGTTGTAATGGTTTATGAGGCACAGACAGTTTGACCTTGTAGAAGAAGCAGCGCCATTTATTATCAGCTCTTTTCCTGAATTTTTTGAACAGCTTTTATTAAAATAAAATCTTTATGTCAGGTTATTAAATTATTATTTCCTTGGTATCATATGGAAACTCCAATAGATAAATCTTCTTCTTCATATTCTTAATATAAAAATCATATTCACTTTGAGTTGTCCAATAATTTATGGATATTTATTTTCTCTAAGGAAAAAGGTTTCCTATATGTAAATACATTAATACATTGCGAATGGTCTGTTTTTAATAGGCGGGGATTTTATATGAGGGACGGAGGTTCTAGTTTTTATTTCAGACTCAATGGAAGACAGGAACGATCTTGTCTCATTTTTTAGCAACTGGATTGTGAATCATATATTGAATGAAGACCTTCGCTTCGCCAATTTTATAGCAACTTTAGAGAGTTAAACCTCTGTGTTTGATCTTTTAAGGAGTAATCCCAGTTTAGTCTCTCTCCACCATCCTCTTTCGGCTTGATTTTCCTTTCTTTCCTGATAACTGATTACTGTTATGTGTTCCTCCCTTCAAGCTCCTTTACCCTTTCCCGGAGTTCCTTTATACGGAATTCCCGGTCTACAAAGAGACTGTTAAACTGTTCCAGTTCCTCGTTTTTCCCTTCCAGCTCAATTGTTCGTTCCTTTACAAGCTCTTCCAGATGTTCCTTGTGTTTTTGAAGTTCCTTTTCTGCCTTTTTCAAATTGGTGATATCTGTTGTCGCAAGCAGCGCTCTCCTTGTATTTACCTGGTCGCCATCAATTAATAATTTTAAGGAAATATACCTTAACTCACCTCTTAACGTTTTTACTTCCGACTCGGATTCAAATTCTAAATCCCCTTCAGCGATAGCAATTACCTCTTCTTTAAACACATCAAAAGATTTACCAGTAAATAATCTTTCCAGGTTATTCAGCAGGTCTTCTTTGTTTTCAGCTTGATGTAATTGAAGGGAAGCAAGATTAACATCTTCTACTTTTACTTTTTTAGCACATAAATATAATTCTTCCGGTCTATTAGCAAAGTAAGTTCTGAAATCACTGATTCCCTTCTCTTTCAGTTCATTAAGATAATTAGACAATTCAGTGAAATCTTCTACCCAGAGAGGAGCTGGTGAATTATCAAAAAGTGATTGGTATTTTGTATTACTTAAAAACAGATCAATTTTTATTTGTTCCAGCTCAGAAATATTCTGTTGAAGTAGAATTGTTTTTCGATTGACCTGATACTTCAGAAAATAACTAAAAATAATGAAGATAGCTGAAAAAATAATTAGGATTACTACAAGCATTTTGACCCAGAGAGGGAAGGAATGGATTTCTTTAACTCCACCAAGATGTCTTTCCATCGATTTGTAATATATTGAATTATTATCATTTTTAAGTTCTGATAAATTATTATCAATTTCTTTTATCAACATAGGTGATATTTTGGAAAGTTTTGGAAATGCGAACTGCATTCGTGCTGGTTGGAATATTATTGCAGTTCTTGTAATACTATATTTTATTTCATTTTTATTTCCAAAATCCTTATTCGTTATTCCAGCAAAAATTTCCTTATTCTGTAATGCATCAAAAACCTGGTGATAATTATCCAGCTCAATAATTCTACAGTCCAGATCAAATCTATCTATTATATCTTTTAATCCTTCAGGCCCATCTATATTAAAACTTCCTTTTAGTCCTGCAATTTCCCTCCCATCTAAATCCATTATACTTTCTAACTTTTTGCCTTCCTGGATATATAATCTTGACCAGCTCAAAAGAACAGTTTCATTTGAGAACAGAAACTGTTCCTGACGATCCGGAGTTACTCCCACATCTACCAGTATATCAATTTCATTGTTTTCAAGCCTCTGTATGCATTGATCCCAATCTCCCTGAACCCATTCAATTTCCCAATTTTCTTTTTCAGCAATGTAATTTGTAATGTCTGCCCAAAATCCGGCTATTTTGCCACTCTCATCGGTGAATATCTTTGGAGCATTCTCGTACGTTCCAATTCTTAATTGAAGTTTTTCTTCTGCTGCCAGAGGAAATGAAATAAAAATAATAACAAATATAATAATAATTTTTTTCATTTAAGAATTCTCCTCATTCCATATTATTCGTTCTTCATGATTCAATTTCTTCCTCTCCAGCTCTTTGACCCTATCCCACCGTTCTTTAATCCTAAGCTCCCGATCAACAAAAAGCTTGTTAAACTTCTCCAGTTTGGCATTTTTTTCTTCCAAATCTGCGCTACGCTCTTTTACAAGTTCTTACAGATGGTCTTTATATTTTTTAGGTTTAAACTAGGGACGGAGGTTTAAGCTATTCCCGAAAACCTGGAAAAACCATTCCCATCACATACCATATATAAAATATAGTTTATTAATAATTTGATCGCAAGGGAAATGACTTTTATATATGGTATGCCATGGTTTGTTGCCTGTTTTTTAAAATTTTCTTGCGAATTATGTTTTCTTTCACTATTATTATAGAGAGTGACAAGATTTTTTAGGAGTAAATAAAACCTTAATGATTACCAGAACCTTTCCTGGACTAATTATCACATTCCTTTTGCTAAGTCATTCTGTACTAATATTCAGTCAGGATATAGCAGGTACCAACGAAAAAGATAAAACTCAGCAGATTGTCCGGGTAGGTATTCGGTCTTTCAGTGGTATTGATGCAACTGAAAGTAAATGGTCAGCAACAATGGATTACCTGAACATGGCTGTAGAAGACTATGTCTTCGAAATGATCCCTGTAGTAGGTTTTGAGGATATGCGGGAAATTGTTAAGAATAAAGAGGTCGATTTTGTCCTGACAAATCCCGCAGCTTATATATATCTGGAGGTCAAGTTCGGAGTTACCCGTATAGCTACACTGAACAACAATCGATTCGAGGGTGGATTAAGGGACTTTGCCGCTGTGCTGTTTACACTTTCCAACGGGAATAAAATAAACCATTGGAAAGACATACAGGGGAAATCAATTATGGGTGTAGACCCGGAGGCTTTCGGGGGCTGGAGAATGGCATACTATGAGATGTTGGAGCGGGGCCTTGATCCATTTCAAATATGCTCTGAAGTCCTATTCTCTCCTGACGAAACACAGGAAGGGGTAGTGTACAGTGTTCTCTCAGGTAAGGCGGATATTGGTACAGTTCGTACAGGAATTCTTGAAAGTATGATAAACAAACAGCTGATCAATCCGGATCTAATTAAAATAATAGATCCTAAGCTGAATCAGCTGGATCTGATGCATTCTACAGAGTTCTATCCGGAATGGCCTTTTAGTAAGTTAAAGCATAGTTCTGAATCTTTAGCTGTAGAGGTCTTAACTGCCCTTCTTCACATTAAGTCAGAGGATAGAGCAGCAATAGCTGGAGGCTATACGGGGTGGACAATACCCCTGGATTACAGCAAAGTTCATAACCTTTTACGAACTCTTAAAGCCCCACCCTATGACAATCAGGAAGAAATTACTTTTCAGGATATTTGGGGAAACTACTGGAAGTGGATAGTGACAGTTTTAATTTTCTTAATTGCAGCTTTTAATGCTGTAATAATTATTATAAGCTTAAACAGGAATCTTCGGAGCAAGACCAATGACCTCGAGCAAATAGCAATAACTCTTGAAGAGAGAGTTAAACAGCGCACGAAAGCCTTGGAAAATGAGAGTCTCCAACTAAGCGAATCAAAAAATGCTCTGCAGACCAGCGAGGAAAAATTTAAAACTCTGGTTACTCAATCAGAGGAAATATTTTATTTAATTGATATAGACGGAAAAGTTTTACTCTTCGAAGGGAAGGGGCTTTCTAAAATGGGCTTGAAACCGGAACAGCTTGTCGGAGAGACCGTTTATAATTTGTATAAAGATTATCCATATATATTGGACAGTATGAGGAAAGCCTTTAGTGGTGAAACAATAACCATGGAGGTAAAAATTGAGAGGGACTATTTTAAGAGTTTGTATACACCGTATAGAAATGAGATAGATGAAATAATTGGAATAATGGGCTTCTCTGTAAACATTACCGCACAGAAGGAGTCGGAAGAAAAAATTTATAAATACAAAAATCATTTGGAAGAGCTTGTGGAAGATCGTACAGTAAAATTGGAGGAAATTAATGATAAGCTCATTAAATCCCAGCAGGCTATGCGTTATCTTGTGGAGGATATAAACGATTCCCGGGAGAATCTGAAGGAAAGTAATCTGAAACTAATTAGGTCTTACAAGGATTTAGAGTCCTTCTCCTATTCCGTTTCTCATGATCTTCGTGCTCCTCTGAGGGCAATCCTTGGTTTTACATCAAAGCTGCAGAAGCAGATTGGTGAATCAGCAGAGACAGAAACTAATCGTTTGATGAAAGTTATTTCAGAAAATGCAATAAATATGCAGAACCTTATTACTTCCCTCCTAAACTTCTCTAGAGTTGCCAGTTCCAATTTTGTTGTTGTTCCAGTTAATATGAATAATCTGGTTTCATCTGTATTTGGAAACTATACAGAGATATTTAAAAAGAATAGTATTAAGAGTGAGATTCTTTCTCTCCCGGATACCACAGCAAGTTATTCAATGATCAGGCAGGTATTTATCAACCTTCTTGATAATGCAATTAAATTCAGCCGTTCAAAGGATAAACCCTGTATAACAGTAGGTTATCTGGAAATGGAGGAAGGGTCTGGGCAGAATCTGAACCCGGTAATGGGGCTGTATTCTTTTTTACCCTTCCTCATGGGAAAAAGGATAAGTGAATGAAAGATGAGTATAGAGTTTTAATACTGGAAGACTTAGAATATGATGCAGAGTTGATTATGGATCAGGTAAAACTTGCGGAGATAGACTGCATGTTTCAATGTGTCGATACCGAAGCAGGTTTTAAAACACAGATTGACGAATTTAAACCGGATATTATTTTATCTGACTACAGCCTTCCGACCTACAATGGAATGTCTGCATTAAAGTATGTACTTGAAAATAATCCTAATCTTCCAGTTATAATTATTACTGGCTCCATAAACGAGGAAACAGCGGTTCTCTGTATGAAGTCAGGTGCTGTGGATTATATTCTCAAAGATAATATGAAACGACTCGGTTTATCCATTATTACAGCACTTGAGAATAAAAAAAATATATTAGAGATTCGAAAAGCTGAAAACGAGATAAAAAGGCTCTCAACTGTAGTAACCCAAAGTCCTAATGCTATAGTTCTAATGGATAATACTGGAATAGTTGAATATGTTAACCCGGCATTTATTGATTTAACAGGATACGAATCGGAAGAGATTGTTGGGGGAAAACTGGAAAAAATAGAATCAGAAGGTCTTTCAAAAGAACAGCACGCTTTAATATTAAAAGATTGCTTAGATGGTAAAATCAAAGAAAATAATTTTAAAAATACAAAAAAAAATGGTGAGATATTCTATGTTTCTTCAAGGTTTGCAAGGTATATGAATTCCTTAGGTGAAATAAAAGGTCTAATTACTGTAATGAATGATATTTCTCAAAGGGTTTTAGATCAGATTCAAATAGAAAATGATCTTAAAGAGAAAGAATTACTCCTCCAGGAAATATACCATCGGGTAAATAATAATATGCAGATAATGATCAGCCTTATTAATATGCAGATAAATCGTATAGAAGAGAAATTCGAAAGAGTAGCTCTGCTTTCTGTCCAATCCAAAATAGCTGCTATGTCTGCAATATATAATGACATCTTTCAGGAACGATCCTTTGTTTCAATAAACTTTAAAAGTGTTGTATCAAATATATTTACAAATCTTATAGATTCTCTAATGTTTATTCCGGATAATATAATGCTTCATATAGAAACAAATGTTCCTATGTTTGGTCTTGATATGGCTCAACCCTGTGCTCTTATTGTAAACGAGCTTCTTTCCAATTGCATTCATCATGCTTATCCCGATGGAAAAGGAGAAATATATGTAAATCTTTCTATAAATGAATCTGATGAGATATTGCTTTCGGTAAAAGATAATGGTATCGGGATCCCTGAAGATATTAACCCCTCAACTGCAGAGACTGGCGGTTTTTCCCTTGTACATATGCTGGGTCAGGGGCAATTGGACGGGAAAGTGAATTTTATTAGTAACAATGGAATGACAGTAGAGATAAAATTTAAAAAATTGGTAGATAAAAAGAGATTCTAGCATTTATTCGGGAGTGATCTTCAAAATGAAAAAAATTATGCTTGTAGATGATGAAAAAAGCATTCTTAATTCTTTAAAAAGAGAATTAATGGATTGGTGCTCTGATAAAAAAATTGAAATAATAAGTTTTACAAATCCAATAGAAGCTTTTGATGCTTTGGAAATAGAAAAAGAAGTTTTCCTTGTTATTTCCGACTTGCGTATGCCGGAGATGCTGGGAAGTGATCTTCTTTTAAAAATAAGAGAAAAGTATTCTGAAATTATTACAATTCTTCTGACAGGGTATTCCGAGATTGATGAGATTATGAAGGCTGTTAAGTCTGGTATATTCGCCTACATATTAAAACCCTGGGACGAAAAATATCTTTTAACAGAAATAAATAAGGCTCATGAACTTTCAATCTTAAAAGAAGAAAAAGTAAGGTACATAAAATTGCTGGAAGAAGAATTGAAGTGGGGAGGGGAACTTCAGAAAAAAATCCTAAAACGAGAAATCCCGGTATCAAAGACAATAACTGTCGATGTGGAATACCAACCTCTTCCCATGCTTTATTGTGGTGGGGACTACTATGATATTATTGCTCTGCCAAATGATAACTATCTTGTGCTTCTAGGTGATGTAGCTGGTCATGGTTTGAAGGCAGCCTTCATAACAACTATACTAAAAACAATTATCTTTAGTGAATATGTAAGGAATAACCAGGATAAAGGAATATCACCTGCTGATTTCTTAAAATGGCTGAACAAAAGAATTTCTTTGGAACTTAGTCAGTTCCCGGATATGTTAATAACCTTTGTCGCTCTTGTAGTAAATCCGGAAGAAAAAAAGATAACATTTTCCAATGCCGGGCAGTCACACTTCTATCTTGTTCGTGGAAATAAAGTGCATCCTATTCATGATGAAGGCCTTTGTCTTAATATAACCGATGACCCTAATTACAGGAATAAATCGTTTAAAATTGAAACAGGGGATCAAATTTACATGTTTACAGATGGGTTAATCGAAGTAGGCGAAAATAAAAGCAACCTTTCTCAGGAACTTACCGGTCAATTACTGCTTGATGAAACTGGTAAAAAATCTGGACCAAAAGAAATTATAGAGTCTTTTAGAAGTATAAGTACAGAGGGTGTTTTTTACGATGATATTACCCTTCTGTCCATAAGGATAAACTAATGGCAGATAACCTAACAGAAGAGATCGAGTTTGATGGTTTATTTTTAAGTATTGATACTACATTACCTAATAAGATAACTGTAAATGTTAAAGGTCGACTGGAAACGGCAAATTCAATCCATTTCCTTAACTTTATGACAGAGCTGATAAATTCTTCTGTCACAGGCGTAGACCTGATTCTTGCCATGGCAGATCTATATTATGTTTCATCAACAGGTATTGGTGCTTTTACTACTATTCTTGTAAATACCAAAAAAAAGAATATACAATTATATTTTAAAGATATGCAGCCAAAGGTTCTGAGTGTATTGGAGCTGCTGGGTTTTACTGCCTTTTTTAAATTTATATAGAGCAACCTAAGGCTGGTCGGGACTCTGTCCCTGCTCGCCTATGCAACCTGAGGAGTGGAAATGGACTATAGTGCTGGCTTTAGTAAACTAATATATAATAGCAACATTTTGTTTTATGTTACGAATGGCGACGGTACAATTCTTTTTCTAAATACTTTTGGTCAGAAGCTTCTGGGGATTACTCCGGAAGATATAGTTGATGGCATAAATTCAATTAGCTTTTATGCTGATCCGGAAGATAAAAATGATCTTGATTCGATACTTAAATCCAAAAAATCAGTTTTCGACATTGAAATTAGAATGAAAAGTAAGGATGGCCGACTAATTACAGGACACGAATATGGATATATACAAAAAACTGAAAAGGGTGAAGAACTTATATGCGGGCTGATTAATGATATTTCAGATTTTATAGAGTTAAATTTGAGTACTGCCAGACTGAATATTGAAATGGCTGAAACTAATCAAAAACTCCAGGATGCTTATAATACCATGGCCCAGCAGGAAAAAATGGCCACAATTGGAGAACTGGCAGCTGGTGTGGCCCATGAAATAAATAACCCCCTTGGTTTTATAAAAAGCAATTCACGATCTATGACTAAGTATATGGAAATGATAACAGTTGTTTTTAAACAGATATCAGAGAAATATTCCCTTAAGGAAATAGAAAATGCTGATAAAATGGATTTTATTCTTTCTGATATTAAGGAAGTTCTTGAAGAAAATGGGGATGGATTAAATCGTATTGCAAAAATTACCGAGAGTCTAAAACGTTTTGCCCGTATGGGGGACGAGGACGTTAAGAGTGATTTTGATCTAAACCAGGCTGTTCTGGATACCCTTAATATAGCTAAAATTCAGTATAAGTATATTGCAGACATAAAACTGGATCTTGGTGAAATACCTCCGGTTTACTGCAATGGAGACTCAATTAATCAGGTTCTACTAAATCTAATAGTAAACGCAGCCCATGCAATCGAAATGCTGGGGTCAAAAGAGAGGGGTGTGATTGTAATTAAAACATCTAGTGATAATGGTTCAATAAAGTTCAGTGTCTGTGATAGCGGCCCGGGTGTAGAAGACTCTGTTGCTCATAAATTATTTGATCCATTTTTTACAACTAAAGAAGTTGGAAAAGGAACAGGCCTGGGTCTTAGTCTGTGCTATGATATAATTGTACAAAAACATAAGGGTAAAATTTGGTTTGAAAACTGCACTCCAGGAGGAGCCCGGTTTATTTTTACTCTGCCGGGAAAAGCAGAATGAATGAAAAACTATCTATTTTAATAGTTGAAGATGAAATTCTAACTGCCAGTTTTATTAAATCCGGACTTGAAAAATATGGATTTAAAAATATTTATTACTGTCTTAGTTCAAAGGATGCACTGCACAGGGTCGAGGAATCAAAACCCGATCTTGCTCTTTTGGATATATCTCTGGAAGATAAATATTCCGGTATTGAACTTGCCAGAACATTTACTGTTAGCTATCAAATACCTGTAATTTATGTAACTGGTGGTATAGACGATCAGACTATTGAAAAAATCGAAGAAACCGAACCATATGGCCTAATTTTTAAACCCTTCAGAATACAAACCCTGAAAGTTCTTATAAATATTGCAGTTAAAAGAATGACTGCAGAGCACAATAAATTAGAAAGTGAAAGAAAACTGGAAATATCAAAAACCAAACTATTGGATCAGGTTCGGGAGCTGGATACCTTTTTTAAAGTATCACAGTTGGTTAATAAAAGAGTGAGTATTGAAGAACTAATTAAGGATGCTCTCCCTTTAATTCCAGCTGCCTTTAATCTGTCCGATAGCATTTGTACCAGGATTACTTATCGTTCAACAGTTTATGAAAGTGAGGGATTTAAGGAAAGTAAATGGGTGTTAAGTGAATCTCTTTCGAAAAATTATAAAACAGGAGATATGATTGAGCTTTATCTCATTTTAGATGAAAATTTGGAGAGCTTCCCATTTTCCATAGATGATATCAATACTTTTTCTGCAATAACACAGCAGCTTTCCCTTGCATTACAAAGGTTTTCTTTTGAAGCTGATTTAAATAAACAACTTAAATTGCGAGAAATGTTAAATAGTATTCTTCAGCATCTTTTAACAACATCAGATGAAAAATTAAGTTCCATTCTTCAGGAAATGCTAAGACATATTGGTGAATATTTTTATTCAGATTTTTGTCAGATTATTTTCTGGAATGAAAAAGAGGGGAGAAAGACCAGTAATCGTACATCATGGTCATCCGGAAAAACTCTTAGTATAAAACATCCGTCCGAAAATGTTCTTTTGGATTTTAGACAGATAAAAAATTCCTGTTATCTGAATTCATTGTCGAATTCTGACATTCCACTGGGCAAGCCCTCTCTGGAATATTTAAATTCTATATCTAACTACAGTTTTCTGGTTATTCCTGTAAATAATAATAACCGACAAGTTGGTATAATAGGTATACTTATCAATAATGATCATACTCATCTAAATAGCAATACATCAAGTTACGATATTATAGGTGATATTGTTGCTATGGCTGTTGCCAAAAACATACGTGAACGCAAAATACGTGTGTACAAACAAGCTATAGAGCAGAATCCTTCAACCATAGTAATTACTGATCTTGAAGGGCGAATTAACTATGTTAATCCTATGTTTACTAAAACTTCCGGTTACACAGCAGAGGAGGTAATTGGTCAGAATCCACGAATTCTAAAATCAGGATCACAGGATAAAGCATTTTATGAGGAATTGTGGTCGACACTAATTCGGGGTGAAGTCTGGAAAGGTACCTTTCATAATAAGTGCAAAAATGGTCAATTGGTTTGGGAGCTGGCAGTACTAAGCCCGATTAAAGACAGTACCGGGGCAGTAACTGGTTATATTGCAATAAAAGAGGACATTTCTGATAAGGTAGAAGCAGAGGAAAATCTAATAAAACTTAATTCTGATCTAGTTAATACTCAAGCTTCTTTGGTTCAGGAAGAAAAACTGGCTTCTATTGGGCGTCTTGCAGCCGGTGTTGCCCATGAAAATAATAATCCTATAGGTTTTGTTTACAGCAATTTTAGAACCATTGGTAAGTACAAAGAAAACTTCCAGGCCATGATTGAGACTCTTACATCCAATAACTCTTTAGATCAGGAATATTTGACAAATCTTTTTTCAGAGCATAAAATAAAATTTATTCTGGAAGATATGAATGAACTATTAAAAGAATCCTATGACGGCTTTGATCGGGTTATTAATATTGTAAACAGCTTGCGGAGTTTTTCCAGAGTTGATCAATTAAAGTCCGTAATTATATATGATTTAAATGAAGCAATCAGGACGACGTTGATAATTGCCAGAAATGAGATTAAATATATTGCAGAGATAAAAACTGAGTTTGGTGAAATACCCAAAACAATGTGCAACAGCAGTGAAATTAATCAGGTTATTTTAAATTTATTGGTAAATGCTGCCCAGGCTATAAAATCTTTTAAAAATGATAAAAAAGGTATTATATATGTAAGAACCTACAAAGAAGAAAATTATATCTGTTGTGATATAAAAGATTCCGGTACTGGTATTCCTGAAGATATTATTGGAAATATTTTTGAGCCGTTTTTTACAACAAAACCAGTCGGAGAAGGTACTGGCCTTGGTCTTAATATATCTTATGATATTATAGTCAAGAAGCATGATGGTCAATTATTTGCCCGGAATGATGAAAAAAATGGAGCAATTTTTACATTCAAACTACCAATTAAAAAGAGAATGAAGGGATATCTGAGTATGAGTAATATAACCATACTTCTAGTAGATGATGAGATAAGTATTCTACGTGCATTAAAGAGAACTCTTTTTGAATATCCCTTTAAAATTATTATAGCATCTTCTCCTATGGAGGCAAAGGAGAAGATGGCTGATAACATCATAGATATGATAATTAGTGATTACAAAATGCCTGTGGAGTCTGGTTTTCAGCTGCTAAGCTTTGTCAGAGATACATACCCGGATGTTATACGTATAATGTTAAGTGGTTATGTGGAAAAAGAAGTAATTCTTGAAGCTCTATTTTCCTGTGCCGCACTAACTTGTTTTCCCAAACCCTGGAATGATGAAAAACTCCTTGCTAGAATTAGCGAACTTCTGGAACTAAAGCAAAAATTTAATAATCCTGTTCTCTGGAAGTTAATTAATTCCGGTAGTTTATTCAGCATTGAGTTACCAGTAATACAAAAGCTTGAGAAAGTAAACCTGGTTATTAATGACAATGAAGAGATGACCAGGATTATTTCTGATAATATGTTTCTTTTATTCAGGGTCGCCAGAATGGTGAGCTCTGATTATTTCAACGATAGTTCCGAATTTAATTTAACTAAGGCCATAAGTATAATCAGTTCTGATAGTATTCTGAAACTTAGTTCATCTATTCCCAAATCCGCTTTTTCTAAACCGGATCTATATACAATTATGCCGGAAATATTTTTATCCCATTATGATTCTCTTTTCCATTCTATGTATGGTTCGTCTAAACCAGAACCCCTGTCTGTATATCTTCCATTTATCTATATATATAATTATCTTTTATTTCGAATAGATAGGGAACTTTACAATAATCGGATAAAGGCATTTATAGCTGACGGTATTCCACTTAATTCATCAGATAGGGTGCAGGTAATTTTTAAGACTATTCTTCGTTTATGCGGGTTGCCTGAAAAATTTATGGAATACTGTGATAAAGTGGAATTCGATGAAACACCAGAAGTTTTAACTGCTAAAAAGCTTAGAGACCTGATTGAACTTTTCTGGTGGAGTGACAGTATGCCGGAAAAGCATAGTTTGTATACAATCCCCAGTAAAATTTTGGATAATATTTATAATGCCGTTCAGAACTTTAAGAAGTTGCAGCTTTAATTAATTCCAACAGGCTGTCCTGGTTCCAGGGTTTCGCAATTACATCAAGTATATTATCTCTATAGGGAGCAATAGAAGCAATAACTTCTTTTGTTATAGTACCTGAAAGAATTATTATTTGTATTTGAGGGTGTTCAACTACTACTTTACTTATAAACTCAAGTCCGCCCATAATAGGCATTCTTATATCTACAAGTACAAGATCTATTGGCTGATTTTCCAGTTTGTTTAAGGCCTTTTGCCCCGTTTCTGCAGGTATAATATTAAATCCATGAAAACGTAATTCTCTGGACAGAGCAGATCGGATATTCATATCATCATCAACAACCATTATATTTATCATAATAATTTCAGTTTAGTTTAAGTTTTACTTAAAAGCAAGCTTCCCTTTTAAAATTTTATTTCTTCTGCATATTTGTATTTTTCATTATTAATCAGCATTTTTTTCTATATTTTTCATTTTTCATTTTTCATTTTTCATTTTTCATTTTATTTACTATCTTATTTCTATGGAGCATAATATGAGTGAAAAAACAAAACCTAAATCCTTCTTCGACCTAATAAAAGCATCTGAAAAACCAATTCTTGTGGATTTTTATGCTGACTGGTGCGGTCCATGCAAAATGGTATCACCAGCTATCGAGAAAGTAGCAAAAGATTTCTCTGGAAAAATTATGACTATTAAAATTAATGTGGATAAGGCACAATCCGCTGCCGCAAAATATCAAATACAAAGTATACCTACAATAATGATGTTTAAAAATGGTGAAAGTATTATGCGACTTACCGGAGCACAGCCTTATGAAGTTATTAAGAAAGAAGTTCAAAAGAACTTGTAGAGACGTTGCTGGCTTAAGGACGCATAGCCGAGCAGAAAGCTTGCTTTCGACCAGGCTACGTCTGTACAGATCCAATCAAAATATAATAATATAACAGATATGGATAAATTAGATAAAGCTTTTAAAATAGCTCTTGAAGCAAGAGAAAATGCATATGCACCCTATTCCGGTTTCAAAGTTGGCGCAGCTTTGGTTGTGAAGGATAATGAAAAAATATTCCCTGGCTGTAATGTTGAAAATGCCAGTTATGGTGGTACCATTTGCGCTGAGAGAACAGCTATAGTAAGCTCTGTAGCAGCTCTTGGTAAGGTCGAGTTTGATTTTTGTGTAGTTTTTACAGAATCAGAACCTGCGTCCCCTCCCTGTGCATTGTGTCTGCAGGTGTTTTCAGAGTTCTGTCCTCCGGATTTTCCAATTTATCTGGCATCCCCAAAAGGAATTGAGAAGAAAATGCTTCTTAAAGAACTTCTTCCTGTTCCTTTTAACAAAATCCCGGAATAAAGGGTGTTTATAGAAGATATAGATAGCTGGTTAGCTACATTGTCCGAAGCTGACCAGCTGCAGGTTTTTCAGGCTCTTAGTGAATATATGTCTGTAAATGAACTTAAAAATGTTATGGTGGAAGTATCCAGGGGTGGGGATCTCCTTTCCATACACAGAAAGTTGGGTTTAATTCGTAAATATTATGTTGATCTATTGCGAATACAGCGTCTTAGGATACTATAAAAAAACCAGCCCGAGGGCTGATTTGAATTAATATTTTTATGAAAAATTATTCCAGTTATTTGCAGGATAAGTTTCCTTTCCAGTTGTTCCCGTAAAAATAATATTCGGTGGACTAGCTATATCAGAATTAAGAACAAACTCACCAGTGTCTATGTTCCCATCATTGTTATCATCCTGCCATATCCAAATATCATAGCTTCCTTCTGGAACAAATAAGGGACAGAGATAATTATCAAATTTGTTATAGACCTCTATGGATCTAAAAGGCGAATTTAAGTTTGGTGTTTCTCCTGCTGCATATAACTCAACTAATAAAGGATCATTTGTATCATATGAAAAGTTTGATATGTCGCCTGTAGTTATTGAAATTGTTATGTTCACTACATTATCATCTGCATATTCTGGATAAAACACTTCAAGCATTGCATCACACCCTGAAAACAGGAGTACTGCAAGAATTATTAATATAAAAAATATTTTTTTCATTATTTTCCTCCTTAAAGATACAGGGTCGCAACAAGCGACGGAATAAATTTGATTCTATCAGCTGCAGCATCAGAAATTTCCTGATCATCATTGAATAGATCATCCAGATCAGAGAACATTGTTCTGGCATCTGAAAAAATTGACATAAAGTCAAGATGGATACCCCAGTCTCCAAATTTCAAACCAGCACCAACTTTCCAGTTAGCTCCGAAATTTTTGTCAAAACTTTCATCCAGATATTCAGATTCCTTATATACATAGATACTGTTTAAACCAATGGTCGAATACCCAATAACAGGACCTAAAACCAGCTTACCTCCAATATTCCATGTGTTTAGGAATCCAGGACGGAAAGGGCCCAGATTAGAAACATTAGAAGTCATTTGAGTTATATATTCCGGTGGTAACACATATGAATCCCATGAAACATAACCTATCAATAAAAATCTATATCCAATATGAAAACCAGGAACAACAAAGCCATTTTCCTCTGCTTCAGGATCGGGATCAGTACCGGGTTCTGCACCCAATGGTGTTAGAGACATCCCAAGTTCCCACTGATCTGCAGCTGCAGGAATGACCATTGCCAGTATAAGTATTACTGCAATAGCCAGAAATTTTGTTTTATGCATAGCATCCTCCTGTTAAAAAATTAAAAAGATCCCTGAAGAAGGATCTGTTCAGTGAATAATCAGATTCAAAAGGACAGATTTTATTTAAATACTAAAAAATGTCCAATAACCAGATATCCACCTGCTAGAACTATAGTGCATGAAAACAAAAAAAGCAAAAATAATTTAATAATTTTTCCCTGCAAGAGCCACATTAGCCACATCAAAAGCATGGCAGGGTACTACACCATAAACCATTTCACAATCGGGACACTTCGACTCAAATGTTTCCATGGAAAAAGTATTTCCGCATTCTTCACACTTTATATCCAGAGGCATTGGCATTATCTGCTCTGCAAAACCCATAGTTCTTACCTTATCTACAACCTGCTGTCCTGTTTCAAAACTTCCTGCACATCCATCATGCATATTAAACTCCTTCGGTGTATAGGCGAGCAGCAAACTTGTTTGCGACCAGCCTTAATTACATATAATTATGATGTCAATTTTTCACCATTTCTTAGTTTTTCTCTCATTGTCATAACTTTTTTATCAAGTTCTTCAATTTCTGTTAATATTTCTTTTTCTTCTTCTGTTGTTTCAATTACCTTAAGAATTCCACCATTCTTAATAACAATTCTTCTGTTTCCCATAAGGGCAAGAACAGGATCATGAGTGGCCATAAGTACAATTTTTTCTTCAGAGAGAAGAAGTTTAAGAGCTTTTTTTCTATCAATACCAGCATTTTCAATTTCATCAATCAAAATAATAGGAGATTTACTTAAAATTGCTGTATCTGCAATCATTAAAGCCCGGGATTGCCCACCACTTAAAGCTGTAATTGGTGTATTAGGATCAAATTTTTCGCCGGCAAGATTATTCGCTTCTTCTATTATTCTTTTAATAATATTTTCCCGATCTGTTACCATTCTGCTTTCTGCATGTAGTTCAAGGAACTCAAATACAGACATATCCATTACAAAATTCATATTCTGTGATAATTGTGCTACCAGTTTTTCAGAAGAGGAATAACGCCATTTTTTATCCGGAACTTTTTCGTTTATTAGGATACTTCTACCTGTGGGAGTATCATTTTGAGCTGCCCATTCGATATCACCCAGAAGCCGGCTTTTCCCGGATCCTGTTGGCCCTACAATGGATACAATTTCATTTTTACGTATTACAAACTCTGTAAAGCTTTCAGATACTCCGGATTTATCATAACCGGGAAGGATAGTTATAGATTCAACTATTTTATTATCCTCTCCAAGGAATGAGAGCATTTGGTTTATAAATTGAGCAAACTGATTTAAAAGATTTTCAGGATCTATGGCATGATCTTCTATATGTTCAGGATCCAGGCTTTTAAAATAATCATCTAAAGAACTATACCTAAATGTAAGAATATCAACTCCATTGTTTGTTAAAAAAGTCTCTGCAAAGGGATATTTGATAAGTATTGTATCAATTGTTTCATGTTTAAGATCCAAATCTGTAAGAACAGCCACTTCTAAATCTCCTTTTTCCCAAGATCAATTTTTCTTACATTACCCATTTGATAACTTTCACCTATTCTTGTTTCTCCAAGGCAATAGGAACATAGGGCTGCAGGCATAGAAAATCTAAGTGTTTTACCCTTAAGAGTAGTTATATTCTCATCTTTATCATATAGAAGAGTGGAAAGTTCAAAGCTCCCCTGACCTGTAAGTCCATTTACATGAAGAATAGTAGCTGATGGATTTACACTATGCACTCTGGAAGCAAATACCTCCCTTTCTGCCTGGGAAACAATATCACCTTTTGTTATTATTACAATATCTGCACTTTTAAGCATGGGTCCAATTTTTTTTGGAGTTCCAATGCCACTTAGATTATCAATTACACATACTGCTTTTATATCTTTAATATATGGGGAGCATCTGTTGCATAAACCTGCTGATTCACTAATTAATATATCAAAATTGTTTTCCAGGCCCCACTGGGTAACTTCTTCAATATTACTTACAAAATAATGATCAGGGCAAAGCCCTCCAGATAGTCCTTTTTGAACCATTACTCCTGCTTTTTCATAAAGAACATCATCATCAGTAAAAAGACAGTCAAATTTTACAACACCAACTTTTAATCCGCGATTTTTAAGAGAAACAATTGTTTTTAATATTACCGAGGTTTTCCCCACAGAAGGAGGACCTGAGACTGTAACAAGATTCATGCGCCTATTACCTCTCTTATGGAATTATCAAATATTTGTTCACACTCTTTAATAGTTGCTGCTACCTGTATTGAATATATATAATCCCATCCCAGCCACATAAAAGTGTTACCTTCTTTGAGCCTGTTATCAACCTCAGGGTTTGTACTTGGAAATAAGCCGCTATGGGAGAGAATTTCGCCCACTTTTTTTGAAGCAAAGAAATTTATAACATCTTTAAGCTTATTAATTCTGTCTTTTTTTGATAACATAAATATTGGGCTTAAAATTGCGCCATCAGAAGGCCATACTGCCTTCATAATTGATCCCTCTTTAATTGTCTTTGTAAAAAAGTAGGGCATTATAGTTATTGAAGGGCGTCTTACACTCTTTTTTTCACTTTTAACCATCTCTGAAGGATGGAGAGAATCAAGAAGACTTCTTCCTAGTTTCTCTACACCTTCTTTTCCAAAATTCTTATGAATATTTAAAAGAATAGCATTAAAAAGATCAAAATCGCCTACTGGTAGTGATATACTGTTCTCATATTCTGGTTTAAGAACGTCTGCCCAGCTTAATGGTACTTTCCGATTACCCAGTTCGTTTGTGTTTACAAGGAAAACAGCCGGGACCACTCCTATCATAGAGTAGTGACCTCTGGGGTCTTTTAAATTATACCCGCTAAAAGAGCTGTTTTCAGATTCAAAATGAACTTCATCACTGAATACTCCATCTTTTTTTAATTTTGCAAATCTATCTTCATCAAAGAAAAGATCAAATCCTGCAGATATAAATAAATCTGGAATACCAGATTTATCCTTTACCTCTGCAAGGTTTTTTTCTACCCAATCCAGCCCCATTGCAGCAGCTTTAAGTTCATACTCTATTTCAAGGTTATGGTTTTTTTCAAACCCTTCCATAAATTTTCCAAAAGCTTCTAAGAGTGGAATTCTTACAGGGCAGGGTAGGAGACCTGTCACCTTAATTTTTTCACCTGCTGCTTTTTTGGACTCCCCGCCAAGGGTTATATCAGTTCCAGGCATATCTTTTTCTATACTGGAAATAAGTATTTTAGAAAACGCTGCAGGATCTCTGTTTTGAAAGGATAGAGCTGTTTTTAGAGTAATATTTTTACCAAAGCTTTTTCGTTTCTCTTCTTCAAGCATTTGTGGAAATCCATTTGCGCCAAATACTGTTATAGTTTGAGGATTATTCTCTGTTATTTCGAAAAGAGTTTGGTCCAAAGTGAAGTATTTATTGTCCATTAATTTATTATTTTCCTTGCATCGG
>JAQIBN010000131.1 GCA_027859095.1 Spirochaetia bacterium
TATTCTTTTACAAGAAGTTCAGCTTTTTCATTAAAAGTTTCATTAATAAGTTGTTCAATCTCACTTTTTTTATAGTCAATACCTAGGTATCCTTCAGTGGTTTTTGCTTTGAGAAGATGTACTGAACCAATAATATAATCCAGATGAAGATCTTTGAAATATTGGTTATTCGGACCGGAAAGATTATCAATGTAATCAATTTCCAATCCTGTTTTTATTATAATTCTATTTTTATACTTAATTTTCAATTCTGTTAATTCTTTCAAATAGTTCCATAATTCGCTTTTGGGAATAGTCCAGTCATTCTCAAAGGGTAATGGTGCATGACCGGAAAAACCCAATACATCAAAACCCCTATTGATTGCAGATATTATATAGTCTTCCAGTTCCCCTGTTCCGTCGCAAAATTTAGAATGTGTGTGATAATTTGTTTTGAACATACTGTACCCTTTTCTATTTTGTGATAATATATTCGAATTAAAGTATAATTGTAACTGTATAAATTAAAATAAGGAAAATATAATGAGCAATAGTCTCGAAGAAAGGGTCCAGGAAGCTTCGGAAAGTATAAAATTATGCAGAAATGAGATTGGAAAAAGAATTATTGGTCAAAATAGCATGGTTGAAGGAATGCTTATGGCAATTATTGCCGGTGGTCATGTTCTTCTTGAAGGAGTCCCGGGGCTTGCTAAGACTTTGGCAGTCAAAACATTGGCAGAGGTTATAGATGCCGACTTTAAAAGAGTTCAGTTTACTCCGGATCTTCTTCCTGCTGATTTAGTAGGTACACTTGTATTTAGACAGCAGACAGGGGAATTTATAATTAGAAAAGGTCCTGTTTTTTCTAATGTAATACTAGCTGATGAAATTAATAGAGCACCTGCCAAAGTTCAATCCGCATTGCTTGAAGCTATGGAAGAGAAACAGGTTACAATAGGTGATAAAACCCACAAGCTGCCATCTCCATTTTTTGTTCTGGCAACTCAAAACCCTAAAGAACAGGAGGGGACATATCCATTGCCCGAAGCACAGCTTGATAGATTTATAATGAAACTTTTGGTCGATTATCCTTCTCCGGAAGAAGAATTGAAAATTTTAAGGATGATGGGTGTTGAAAAGGAACAGAAAGTTTCCAGACTTTTAACTCCGGAGTTAGTAAAAAAACTTCAAAAAACTGCCTCATCAATATTAGTTGACAAAAGAATAGAAGAATATATTGTAGCTATAATTACAGCATCAAGACAGAAAGAAGATGCTTCAAGATCGTATACCAGATTTATAGATTTTGGTGCCTCTACAAGAGCTACTATCTATCTTTACAGATGTTCAAAAATTAAAGCTTTGTTTGAGGGGCGAACATTTGTTATTCCCGATGATGTTAAATCAGTAGTTTATAATGTGCTGAGGCATAGAATTGTACTTTCCTATGAAGCTGAATCTGATGAACTAACAGCAGATGATATAATTTCTCAAATATTAAAAGTAGTTCCGGTTCCTTAGGTAGTGAATAATCTTGAATTATTCTCCCGTATTAAAAATCTTCCTCTTGTTTCATCAAAGCTGGTTAATGGTTTCCTGGCAGGAAATTATCGTTCTGTTTTTAAAGGTCCAGGCCTGGAATTTGATGATGTAAGAGAGTATTCCGAGAGCGATGATTCGAGGTTTATAGATTGGAATGTAAGTTCCCGGTTAGGTTCACCATATACAAAGACATTTCGGGAAGAACGAGAACTTGTTCTTTTTTTAATTGTTGATGTTTCTGCCTCTCTAAGGACAGGTACTGGTAAGGTAAGAAAAAAGGATGCAGCAGCTATACTTTCTTCTCTCTTAGCATTTTCAGCTGTCCATAATAATGATAGAGTGGGTGCTGTTTTTTTTACAGATAGAATTGAAAAGTGGGTACCCCCAAGAAAAGGGAAAAAGCAGGTATTTAGATTAATTGAAGATATGATGGATCTGAAACCAGAAGGCCGGGGATCTGATCTGGGGAATGCTATACGAACTGTTTATGAATCCCTGCATAGGAGAGGTATTTGTGTAGTAATTTCTGATTTTAGAACACCACCTATATGGAGAGAGCTGGCATTACTTGGAAAGAAACATGATGTTATAGCTCTGAAGATTACAGATCCTTCAGATTTTGATTTTCCTGTATCCGGACTAATTGAACTTACAGATCCTGAAACAGGTGCAACCATATATGGTTCCGGCAGGTTTAAAACTTTTAGGAGAAAGTATCGTGATTTTTGGGAAACTAATGATATTTTTTGGAAAAGAGAGTGCCTCCGTCGAGGTGTTCATACGCTTTCTATAAGCACTGAAGATGATCCTGTTAAAGAATTATTAGGTTATTTCTCATCCCGGAGAGGGAAATGAGAAATAGTATTTTATTCATTTTTCTAATTTTATCTCTTACTGCTGTGTATGCGGATACTGGTATTCGTGTTAAAGATACTGTTTTTATACCAAAAGAATATTATGTTGGGGATAAAGTTGAATTAAGAATTAAACTGGATGTAGAAAGTAATTATAGATTACAACTTCCTTCGGCCCTGCCTTCTTCTTCCTGGATTGATATTAATTCAATAGAAATTACAGATAATAATAAAGTTTCGGAATTAAGAATAGTTTTTACTTCTTTTATTCCGGGAACAAGAAGTTTTCCTACTCTCTTTTTGGGAGAGGTTATTCTTAATTCAGTAAAAATTCACACATCTTCCCTGATCGAAATCAGGGAAGGAGGGTTCATTGGCATAGAGGATCAATTATTGTTGCCAGGAACTAAATTAGGTTTAAGTATTATTGTTGGTATACTCTTTATTGGTCCAATTCTAATTATACTTCTATTAGGACCATTTAGGAGAAAAATAGCAAAAGTCCTAAAAAATAATATTGGTCGCAGTCCGATAAGCAAACTTAATAAGCTTCTTAGAGAACTGGATGATCAAAGAACTGGAATTAGTTGCAGAAGATTTTATATACGATTATCAGCTGCAGTAAGAGAATATATGTCTAAAAGGTCAGATCTAGATTTTATAACAATGACAACATCGGATATAGAAATTGCTCTGATTCAAGTGCTTGGACATAGAGAGTATTCGAGTATGCTTACTGATATGATGAAACTTTCAGATACTATAAAATTTGGTAAAGTTACAACAGCTGATAAAAAGAAAATGGATGATATTGAACTTATTAAAAATATATCAAAATTTCTTGAAGAAAAAATTAAAAGCAATGATAAATCCAGGAGTTCAGTTTGATTACTTTTGATTTTCCAGGGATGTTGTTATTTATTGCAATTTTACCTCCACTGATATTTTTAAGGCATTTTTGGAAAAATAGAGGCGGAAGATTATCTTTTTCATTTACAATCTGGCAAAAAGAGGTATTTAAGCCAGGTATATATCTATCTAATTTAATTTTGTTTTTAAGTTCATTTTTATTTTGGATTGGTTTTTTATTACTTCTAATAGCTAATGCAGGTCCTTCTTTAGTCTCCAGAGAAAGAATTTATTTGACCAGAGGTATTGATATTATTTTTGTTCTTGATGAATCTCCCAGTATGGCAGGAAAAGATTTTCTTCCTGATAATAGATTCGAATCTGCAAAAGATGTAATAAAGACTTTTGTTAAGGGAAGGGATCATGACCCTGTAGGATTAGTCAGTTTTGGTAAAAATGCTGTATTACGGGTTCCTCCCGGTCTTGATTATGAATATTTTTTGGAACACCTGGAAGGATTGCAATTAATGGATTTAGGAAATGGGACTGCTATGGGCATGGGTATTGCTGTAGCATGCCTTCATCTGGATAAGAGTACTGCTAAAGAAAAAGTTATTATTTTATTGACTGATGGAGATAATAATGCTGGTGAAATACTTCCTGAATCAGCAGCAAATATTGCAGCTGCCATGGGAATAAAAATTTATTCTGTTGGAATTGGAAGCAGTGGTGAAGTTCCTCTTGAATTTACAGACCCTGAAACAGGGAAAATATATAGAGGGATGTTTGAAAGTGGTTATAATGAAGAAATCTTAAAAGAAATTTCTGAAATAACCAGGGGTGAATTTTTTCAGGCTCTTAGTCCTGGGGCTTTGAATACAATAATGTCATCTATTGATTCTCTTGAAAGAATTGAAAAGAGGACAAGGCTGGATATAAATACTACATCAATTCACAGAGAGCTTATTTTGATTGGATTTATATTAATTCTTGTTGATTTTTTCTTAAAAAAATGGATTTTCAGGGAGGTTCTCTAGTGGTTTCCCGACCAGATGCCTTTCTTCTGTTTTTTATATTACCACCACTTTTTTTTGTTTTATTTAAGCGTTATAAAAGAGGAAAGAGAGATCTTTCTGCCATTGGAGGTAAATGGAGATCAGGTCTATTAATGGATGTTTTTCTAATTAAATGGTTTTTTTCTTCTTTACTTATTATTCTTTTTGTAATTTTTTCAATTCTTGCACTTGCAGAATTTACAGGTGGAGGGAAAACCACTGTAGAATCATCTTCTGGTGTTGATCTTGTATTTACTGTAGACATATCCGGAAGTATGCTTGGAACAGATGTTTATCCTTCAAGATTGAAACGTTCAACTGATTTAATTAGTGCATTTATTGAGAATTTACCTGGAGAGAGATTTAGTCTGGTTGTTTTTAAGGGATCTGGAATAAAAATTATACCAATTACAGAAGATAGTTCTTCAGTAAACACAGTACTTCCCTATCTGAATCCCGATATTTTTTCTTCAGAAGGGTCTAATTTAGAATCAGGTATTAGAACAGCTATAAATTCCTTTACTTCCGGTGAAGAAAGAAAGAAGATAATATTACTGTTTACAGATGGAGAAAGCTTTTCAGGAAATACTTCTTTATTATCAAAAGAAGTAAAGTTGAAGGAAATAACAATTTTAATTTTTGGTACTGGAACAGATCAGGGCACAGAGCTCTATAGTCTAAGTGGTGAGCCTCTTATTGATGATAAAGGAAATATTGTTATTAGTAGACAGAATACAGCTCTCCTCCAGGAGCTTGCTGTATCAGAAAATATTTTCTATTTAAATATTTCTGATAGTTCTGTATTGAATAATTCCATTGATATTATTAATAAGCAAGCTGGAGCTGCTGTTATTTCCAATAATAAAGAGAGTAGGTATCAGATTTTTCTATCTGCAGCTATTTTATTTATATTTTTGTATATAAGTGTGAGGATTTTCCCTTGGAAAAATACTTTTTAACAGGTTTTTTATTTTATTTATTTATTTCACTATTATCCTGCAGTAACTCCTCTGCATATCTGAACGTTATAGAAGGTAAGTATGCTTTCTCCCGAGGGGAATACCAGGAGGCAAATCTTTCTTATTTAAATGTTAAGGATAATGAATTATACCGGGATTATATTTCCTATAATCTTGGGAATGTTTATTATGCCCTTGGAGAAATTGATTCGGCTTTTACAGAATGGCAGTCAACAGAAGATAATATAGTTAATGAAATTAAAATTAGAACTTTTTTTAATGAAGGAGTACTTCTTTTTGAATTAAGCAGGTTCGAAGAATCGTATGAAATATTTCGTAAAATATTAGAGTTGGAACCTTCAAATATAAATGCAAAGATAAATTTGGAGTATAGTATACAAAAAATGAATTTTACTACTGAAAATAGAATTGATATTAGTGAGTCCTCATTTGAAAGATTACAGGAGACAGATAATGTCAGCAGGGTACTTGATTTTGTGAAAAGACGGGAAACAAATCTTTGGAAATCTACACTAGAGTATTCTCCTGAATCTCCTAATTCAAAGGATTGGTAGAAAATGAAATTTTTATATCGATTATTTTTATTGTTATTTTTAATATCTCCAGGTCTATATGCAGAGGATTTAATCATGGAAATGTCTCCTAATCCAGTTGGAAAAGGTGATAGATTTAGTATAGATTTTTTTATTAATTATGAGGATATGAGAGCAATCTCAGTAGAGCCTCCTATACTGCCAGATGGTATAAGTTTATATAAAGGTCCATATAAAAGACCTTATTGGCTTGAACTTCCAGATGGGAGCAGTAGGAAAAAAACATTAATTACATATACATATTCAACAAGTAAAGAAGGTCGGTTCGAAATAGGTTCGTTCTTATTTACTCTTGGAGATAAAGTATTCTCAACTGATCCTCATTTAATTCGCATTGGTCTTTATAAAAACAGAAAATTATATATGCCTTATAAAGCTGAATGGTCTGTTAGTTCTGATCCCTTTTATGAAGGACAGGCTATACCCATAGTATTAGAGGTGAAAGATCTTGAAGAGGTCATGCTTTTTAATGATATAGTAATTACAAATCCAGACATGGGATTTCTTGAGTCTGTAAATAATCTGGGACAGGTAGGTGTTTCGACTATAGGAAGTACATCACTTTATACTATCCCTGTCAGAGGGTTTATTTTTACCCCGACCTCTTCTGGCACTCTTAAACTTCCTTCCAGTACAGTTACAGCCCGGGGAATAAGTTCAGAGTCAAAAGCCACTTCAATAGAGATCCTTGAAATACCTTCAGAGATAAGCTCCACTGGCGCAATAGGGAAGTTCAATATATCTTCCAGACTTGTTGATAATAAGCTGGTTGAGAATGAGAATCTTATATTACATGTAAAAGCAGAAGGCCAGGGAAATCTGAACTATTTCCAATTTGAACCACCTTATGGTCAGGGATTAACCCTGGTTAATACAGCTGAGATATCTGAATACCATTCCTCTTTTGAGGGATACACTGGGTACCGGGAAACTATTTATACCTTTATATCAGATTCTCCAGGAGATAAACGCATAATTATACCAGCCTTCCCTTTTCTTGATCCTGATACTAATATTATCTATGAAGGATCTCAAAGGAAGATACCTTTCCAAATAGATGCAAATATTAATAGTGAAATTAACAATAAAGAAACAGAATCTTTGCCGTTTTCTCCAAAAAAAGTTGATGGCCGTGGATTTTCGTCGACTGAAAGGTATAAGGACCCTTCGAGCTATCTTTGGCTACTACCTGGACCTCTTGTATTTCTTATATTTTTTCTTACTGGTAGAAAGAAAACAATTCTTGGAGTTTCAATTATTTTTATAGCTGCATCAGGGCAAGTTGTTACCAATCAGGCAGTGGATATTGGAATAGTTCAATATGAGAGAGGTGAATATCATAGTTCTATAGAGTCTTTCCAACAAGCAAGTACTGAATTGAAAAATAATTCATATCTTAGCTACAATTTGGCTTTGGCTTACTATCAGCTGGGTGATTATGGGAAATCAATTTATGAAGCAAGAAATGCATTCTATCATGATCCTTTTAACTCGGAGTACAGAAATCTGGTAAACTATGTTGAGTTGAAGGGAGAGATTCTATATCCAATAGATCTCTCATTTAATCTTTATCCAGATGCATTTTTATTTTTATTGATGATTTTGGTAAATATTTCAGCATTTATTGGTGTAATCTATCTTGTAAGTAGTAAAAATATTTATTTTATATCTTCAGTACTTCTTTTGGGTTTAAGTGTTATGGCAATAGGTGGTTTAGGATTTTCAGTAATACAAAAAGACCGACAGGTTGGTATCATTATACAGGATAGTGTGCCTGTTAAAAAGATTCCTATCCAGGAAGGGGAAACTATTTTAGATATGAAATCAGGCGAGAGTGTTCTCATAAAAGGAGATTCCAATGATTACCTCTTCATAAATACTGGAACAGGAATTAAGGGCTGGATTGATAAATCGGATCTGATAATTATTAAGGATTAACTGTAAATGGATTTTGATAAAATGATGAACTCCTGGCTGGATTCTGAAGAGAGCTGGAATGACTATAAAAAGGATGAGCAGCCTGAAAATAATTTTAAGGGTAATGAGAGGTCATTCTTAAGAAAACTACCTCAAGAAGCTGAGATTGATCTTCATGGCAAGACTATAGACGAGTCACAACTATTATTGTCAGAGTTTCTTAAAAGTGCTAAAAAAAAGGACTTAGAAAAATTTTAATTATTCATGGGAAGGGGAACCATTCCCAATCTGGACCTATTCTTGCTAATTGGGTAAAGCTGTATCTTGAATCTTCATCTGTTTGTGGTGAAACTGGACATCCGGATAATCGTGATGGTGGGAATGGTGCCACCTGGGTAATATTAAAATAGGGCAGGGAAGGCGGGAGATAATGAAAAAAAACCAGTTTTGATATTAAAACAAAACTGGCATGTAGAGTATATTAATGTTATGTATACCTCTTATTCTATAACTGTCATTTCTTTCTTTTTTCTGGTAAAAAAACCAAATACAATTAGAACTAAAATAACAACAAGCATTATTAAGGTTGACATAGCTGCCGAAGACCCATCCTTGCCGTCTTTTTCCAGATTTATTACAGAAACAGCTGCCAGGTGAACATCTGGTGATATTAAAAAGATTACTGCACTGACTGTTACCATTGATCTCATAAAATAATAGATTAAATTACTCATAAAGGAAACCTTACTTAATGGGAAAATAACCTGCATAAATGTTCTTGTTATTCCTGCTCCAAGGCTTGTTGCAGCTTCATCCATGGAGTTATCTATGTTTTTCATGTTGGTTATACTGGATAATGTTCCAAGTGTAAAATTGCTTACTAATACATTGATAATTATTAATAAGGGCATCCCATATAGAATATCATCAAGATTCATGAATCTTGTATTAAAAATTAAAATGTACCCCAGACCCATAACAAGTCCCGGAATTGCTGCAGGTATTATGGAAAACAGATACAGGGGTTGAGCAAAAAATGGATTTTTTTTCTCTATTATGTATCCATTTAGCATTGTCAAAAATGCACCCAGAAAACCAACTATCAGCGATATCCAAAGACTAGTCCAGAGAACACCCATACCTCCAGGAATCCTGAAATTAAAGTGTGAAAGTGTAGGTGTCCAGTTATACATCCAGACTTTTACAAATGATTTATAAACAATGACTCCAACAATAGATAAAAGAACAAATGCTATAAACCAGCTGTAAATTGTAAAAATCCATTTTTTAGCAGGTCTGGACGGTGGTATTTCAGGATTAGCAAGGCTGCTGATCATTGATGCACTTTTCTTGGTAAAGTAGTAGTTTAGTAGAAATGCCAGAATAGAAGGAACCATTAAAATCACTGCAACTGTAGTTCCCAGATCAAATCTCTGCATTCCAATTACCTGTAGATAAATTTCAGTTGAAAGAACCTTATATCCACGACCAATAATTATAGGATTACCAAAATCTGTTATGGCAAGATTAAATACCAGTGCAGCTGCTGAAAAAATGCCATATCTAGCAGTTGGAATAGTTATTTTGAAAAAGGAAGATAAACCGGAAGCTCCCAGGCTTGCCGCAGCTTCATCCAGTCTGGAATCTACGGCAGATAGTGTTGTGTAGAGAATAACCATTGCGTGTGGAAAGCAATATAGTACTTCTGAAATAATAATACCATTTGGTCCATAAATATTCCACTCAGTATTTAGCAAGCCCGCAGTTATCAATCCATTTGAACCAAATAGAGATATTAGTGCCATAGCCTGGAGCATTGATGGTGCTACAAGAGGAACCATGGCAATATAGTAAAGTGCTTTTTTCCATCTTATTGTTGTTCTGGTAAGTCCATAGGCAAAGATAAAAGCCAGAACTGTAGTAAAAAGCATGGACCATATTGCTATCCATAAACTATTAAGTAGAGATTGAACCATTGATGGATTTTTAAAATAATCTATAAAATTTGCCAGGGTAATTTTCCCTGTAAATTCGTGCTGCTTTGGTAAATATTCAGTTAGACTTAGTCTAATTATATTTAGCACAGGAAGTGCAAGAAAAATCAGTAGAAAAATACCGATAAGTCCTCCAACTATATAAACAATATATTTATCTTCGAAAATTTTCTTTTTGGATTGTAAGTTGTTTGTTGATATTGTTGACATAATTTTACCTCGTATTAGTTGTTAAAAATAAGAAAATCTGTCGGCGGAAAGTGGATTTTTATATTCTGTCCCCGTTCCAGTTCCAGTTTGGTAAAATTTTTTTCAAGAATATCAATTATAATTTCATGATCATTTTTACGAATAATAAGTCTTACAATCAGACCCAGATAAATTATAACAATAAGTTTTCCTTCAATTACGTTCTCATTTATTTTAGCACCTTCGGGAATAAGCTCAATCTGTTCCGGTCGGATTGCCGCAGTTACATTTCCTGCTATAATTCCATTAGTATTATTGATTGTAATATTACAGTTTTTAGTTTTAAGAATACCATCATTTAATTCACCTTCAAAGAAATTACTTGTTCCAACAAAATCAGCAACATACCTTGATGTGGGCTTTTTGTATATCTCTACCGGTTTATCAATTTGTTCTATTCTCCCATGATTCATGACAACAACCCTATCAGAGATTGATAAAGCTTCTTCCTGGTCGTGTGTTACATATATAGTTGTAATTCCAAGTTCGGTTTGGAGTTCTTTTATTTCTGCTCTAAGTTTTACTCTAATTTTTGCATCCAGAGCACTTAGGGGTTCATCCAGAAGTAATACTTCCGGGCTGGGTGCAAGAGCTCTGGCCAGAGCCACTCTTTGCTGCATTCCTCCCGATAGCTCCGGTGGATATTTATGTTTATGTTTTTTGAGACCTACAATATCCAGAAATTCATCAACCCTTGATTCTATTTTATCTTTTGGGTATTTATGCATCTTTAATCCAAATGCAACATTTTCACTAACTTTCATATGTGGAAACAGTGCATATGATTGAAATACAATGCCGAAATTTCTTTTTTGAGGGGTTAGATCGTTTATAACTTTTCCATTATAGATTATTTCACCTGATGTTGGGGCCTCAAATCCAGCAACCATCCTCAGAGTTGTCGTTTTTCCACAACCAGAGGGGCCAAGAAGAGTTAGAAATTCACCCTTTTTAATTTCCAGATTGATCTTTTCCACTGCCTGGAACTTATCAAAGCTTTTAGATATATCTTTTAAAATAAGATTATTAGACATTATGTACCTGCTATAGTTTTATTTTTAATCGATGCAATACCGATTCATGGATTGTTATAATTTAAACTGACTGCAATTAGGTTAATTGCAGCCAGCTAATAAATAGTCTTAATTCCATTACTATAAAGTTTTGGAATTTATACAATTATAAATACTATTTTGCTATAGTTTTATTCTGAAACAGGCTTGTCCATTTTTCAACAAGTTCAGTTTTATTAGCTGCAGTCCAGACAAAGTCCATGTCAAAAAGTTTAACTTCGCTTGCTGCAGGCATTGGAATCTCACTTTTGGAATTTACACCAGGAAGAGTAACCATTATTTTATACTTTGAGTATTCTGCCATTGCGTTTTTAGAGATAGCCCAATCTAGGAATGTTTTTGCATTTTCAGGGTTTCTTGCACCTTTGAGAAGAGCATTAGCTTCAAGTTCATAACCACTGCCTTCTTCCGGGAACACTATTTCTACCGGATATCCGGAATCTATCTGTTTTGCAACACGATAACCAAATGAAGCCCCTATGGAAATTTCACCAGTAGATGCAATCTTCGCAGGAGCAGAACCGGAATTGGTATATTCTACAATATTTTTATGAAGCTTTCCAAGAAAATCCCATCCTTCTTCACTCCCGTCTTTTATTCCTTTCCAAAGAAGAACAGAAGATACCTGTAGGTAACCAGTACCGGAACTTCCTGGATTAGGCATTATAATTTCACCTGCATACTCAGGTTTTGTAAGGTCTTCCCAACTTCGTGGAATTTCAAGACCTTTTTTTGCTAATCTATCTGTATTTACACAAAAAGCAGCAACATACATATCAATAGCTGTCCAATATCCATTAGGATCTTTAAATTCAGCTGGTAGAGCATTCCAACCTTCAGGTTTGTATGGTTCAAACAGATCATTCATATTTGCAAGAACAGTAACTGCTGTTCCCCATACAAGGTCAGCCTGGGGGTTGTTTTTTTCAGCAATTAACTTAGCTGCCAGTTCGCCTGTTGAATATCTTACCCATTTGATATCCAAATCTGGCAATTCTTTTTCTGCTAGCGCAAGATAATCTGAAGTTTCGTCTTCTTCCAAAGCAGTGTAAATTACTACTTCATTAGAACCTTCTTTAGTTCCACCTGCAAATAAAAATGCCGGAGCGAGTAATATTGTGATCAGAAGTGCAATAAATAGTTTCCTATACATAGGAACCTCCCTATATTAATAATTTTTAAGTCTATACTACCATGGGGAGAAGTCAAGGAAAAAAACATAATTGATCATTTACGAAAGGAATAGTGCAAAGATGTATAATATGTCAAAAATATCTAAAGGAAGGGAAGGTTAATGAAAAATGAAAAACTAAAAATAATAGAAAATGCCTGGGACCCTAGCGTTCTCTGTAGATAATTCTTCCACGAGTAAGATCGTAAGGGGATAGTGCTACTCGTACTTTATCACCAGGAACAATACGAATGTAATGCTTACGCATTTTCCCGGAGAGATGAGCCAGTATAACATGACCATTCTTAAGTTCAACCTTGAACATGGTATTTGGAAGAGATTCTTTTACAATTCCTTCAACTTCTATCGCTTCCTCTTTAGCCACATTATCTCCTCAATGTTAATAGTGGGCTTATCTTATGGTAATAGAAAATTTTTGTCAAGGAAAGCTAAACCTTAAAAGACTTCAGGAGTTGACTTTTTTATGATTTTGAGGCAGATTAATTTGCTTTTAGGACTTGGGATATTAAAAGGGTACAAAATGGAAAAGTTAATAGAAGAAAAATATGTAGAACTCCTTCTGAAGACCAAGGAAGATATTGTATCTTCTCTACTTTCAGAAAGTAAAGAATTTGAATCCATAGTTGATGATTTGGATCCTAAAGATCTTGCAGACCTTGCTGCGGATGATATTGATAAAAAAACCCTTGAAGCGTTAAATCAAAAAGATTTGCGAAAATTAAGACTTATTGATTCAGCTTTATCCCGTGTAAAGAATGGAAGATATGGTCTATGCATGCGTTGTGGTACAAAAATCCCAGGAGAAAGACTCGAGGCTATACCTTACGCTCTTATGTGTATTAGCTGTAGAAGCGTGGAAGAGCGAAAATTAAGGTAATAAGTAAACATAAGTATTCAAAGTATAATGATTTTCGTTTTGAAGAGCGAAAATTAAGATAAAAGTAAACTAAATCTGTTTTCTTCCGAAAATTTAGGAAGGAAGCAGTTATGGAAATACAAGCAAGTACAATTACATCTACAGTATCCCTTGCAAATCTGGTTCGGGCTACAAGTGGACAGGGGAAAGTCCGTTTCCCGGTAAATTCAAGTGATATTGCCTATACAAATTTTAAAAATATAAAAATAGTACCTTCCGGTACAAGTGGGGGGTCTTATTCTGTATCCAGATTAAGAGCTCTTGATAATTTAATTGAACAACTAAATAGACTGAAAGGTCAAAATAAAATAGAAACTCCTGAATTAAATAATTTAAATAATAATACTTTAAATACATTAATCTCAAAATTATCAGAGGAAATCCATACCAAACTTGATACAAAAACAGCCTTCAAGCCAACAATGGAGTCGACAGGCCTACTTTTTGATATACTTCTATAAGTACTAATTATTAAAAATAACCGTAGTATCGCAGGTTGCTTACTCAAAGTATGTTACAGGGGGGATTATTAATGTAGTTGGGCTGTAATAAAAGGATTATGTTCCCGTTCCCTTTCAATTGTGCTAAATGGACCATGCCCTGGAAATACCCGTGTTTCATTAGGAAGAGTTAAAATCTTTTCGTGAATACTGTTTATAAGTGTTTTCATATCACCACCTGGTAAATCCGTTCTGCCCACACCTTCAAAAAAAAGTGTATCTCCGGAAAACAGAAAATTTTGTGATTCACTATACAAGCTGATTCCTCCGGGACTGTGCCCTGGAGTATGAATTACTGTTAGATCAGATCCGAACAAAGTATCTCCCTCTTTCAGTACTATATCTACTTTCGGTATGGAATGTATTTCAATATTCAGACTTAAAAGGAGTTCAATAGATATACTGCTAATACTGTCAGTATGTACTTTTCCTGCTTCAGGTCCAAAAAAATGAATATCTTTTTCATGAACAGCAAGAGGAAGATTATGGCCAAGATCAGAGTAATGAGTCTGAATATCTTTTATAGCGGATATATGATCAATATGTCCATGGGTGCACACAATTCCCCTGGGTGTAAAATTTTTTTGAGACATATTAGTAATTATTTTTGATGCTTCTGAACCAGGATCAATAATAATACATTCTTTTTTCCACTCTGAAAAAAGAAAAGAATTTGTGTTGAATACTCCTACTACAATACGATCTACCATGGTAATATAGTTTAAGGTATTATTGATGACATTACAAGCTGCTGTTAATCAGCATTTATTTAATATTGTTCTTATAACTCTTTTTTTTTATGGAATAGTACCTATTGCAGGTGCTTTTTTTGTTAGGAATAGATGGAGACGTTTTAGAAACAGTCTAATGCAGGCATCACTAAGACCATCATTGTCATATAAAGCTGTTCATGGAAGTGATAATCCTGGTTTGTATCGTTTTTTTGGATCATTACAGGCTATTCAGGATGATAATATATTATGGATAGCAAATTCAGATGTATCTGTAAGTCTTGATCTGGAAGGACTCCCATTATATATTCTTCCTTCAGCTACCAAAGAAGATTCACAATTAAAATCAAATATGTACCCTGATGAGAGTCCACAAAGGACTTCCTGGAACTCTTTATTTTCCCTACCGGAAAAAACAAGTATTTTTGTTTCAGGAGAAATTGTTAATGAAGGAGGACGTTCGAAATTTAGTAATTCAAAAGAAAATCCTCTTCTGGTTGTTATCTATGATTGTGAGAAGAGTGATTTTTATAGTCATGCTATTCTTTCAGGACGTCAAAGAAATGAGTACTGGAATGTCTTTACACCTGGAACACTCACAGCAGGTTCCTTTTCTTTATTTATCTACTTTTACCTGTTAATTCAAATGCCATATATGAATTTTATTGCAGTAGCAGCATTAAGTTTCAGTCTGGTTCCTGTAATGCCTTTTCTTCCTCCTGGACTGTTTTTTTATTATATCTACAGATATTTCTGGTCAAAAGCGCGAATATTACGGGCGGAACGTGATTTACTTAAACTGCCTCTTAATTTTTTCCAGGAACAGGGAGGAATCTCTGATATTAAATCAGTAATCCTTCCAGGAGGAAACTGTTACCAATGCTATATTAAAAATAATCAGGAAGATGCCCTATCTATATTTAATGATATTGAACGAAGAGCCTCTTCACTTAAAAGGGTGCAAAATAATATAGAAGAGTACTATGTTTTTGGTTTGGAAAATAATGAAAAAAATGATCCTATGGCAGAGACGCTGATAATTCCCGGTAATCCATATCTTCTATCCCAGGCATCTACAAAAACTGCTCAAAAATATGAACTAATATCTGTAATTTCTTTTGCTCTGGGATTTTTGATGAATCTATTGATATTTCTTACAACTATTACAATATATGTAATATAGCGCAAAAAGTTTAACTATTTTGTGCCAGTTATGGCACTAGTATTAGATAAGAGCTGCTATTTAAATACAAAATGTGATATTGCACAAAAAGTTTAACTATGTTCTTTTTTTTGCGAGATCAACTGAAATTTTTCGACCGCGGTATTCCATCCCATTCATCTGCTCAACAGCTTTTTTGCTTAACTTTTCGTTTAAATCAATAAATGAGTAGTTATCGAGTACTTTTATAGAACCTATCTCCGTTGATTTTATATCCAGAGATTTTTGGAAGAGTTTTAGAAGATCTTTTGGATGCACTTTCCTTCTTCTCCCTATACTGACAAACAAAGTTTGCATGTTTGCTGTAGGAATTTTTCGCATAGTTTTAATAGAGGAACCTTCTAATTCCATTAAAAGTTTTGAAGCAAAATAGGATCTTAAAAAAATTGGTACATTTTTTTTGAAAACTTTTCTGTATTCTAAAAGATCATCCGGATTATTTTTAATTTCCTGTATTATTGATTTAATTCTAAGTTCTAATTTTTCCTTTTCCACTTCTAAATCTCCTTTTGTGATAATACCTATTTTTTCTCTTTCTGTATACAGTAGTATTTTAGGATGATTAAGTATTGTATCTAATGCACTTATCTGGTTTATACTATTAATAAAAATCTGAATTTGTGTTTTTCGGTTTAGTTTTGATGCAATAAAAAAAACATTCTGTTCAAATCCTGATTGACTGGGTGTTTCCGGAACATCTACTATTAAAGTATCAATATTTTTCAAATTAATATTGTTTCTACGTATATGATCAATTATCCTGCTGGTTATACCGACAATTATACTGGGTTTCTTTTGAATATTAGGAAGATCCTTACCTGGATTATTATCATTTCCCAGTATTGTGATAGAATTTTTAAAATTATTATTTCTTTTTAATAGCAAATAATTATTTTCTAATCGTTTAACTGAAGAAAGTGAGTCTGTTAATATTAGGATATAAGGTGAATTTTTATATTTAAATTGTCTTGTAAGAAGAGGCAGGAGGAAAGTTATTACAATTCCTTTAGCATATTTAGTTTCGGCAACTATATCCCGACCTGAAAAAATTGCAGGGAAAACTTGTTTTTGGAAAGATGTAGGGGATTTAAACCCACTTAGCTTTAGGGCTGATAGAACTTTTCCCATTTTGTCATGATGCCTGAAATTGTGTACCAAACTGATATCCTGGATGATTTTTCTAATATCAGGATATATTTAGAGTTGCTTTTTGTCAAGAAATGATAAATAGGCTATAGCCTAAGGAGATTTGGAGTGAAAAAAAATTATATTATTTTTTGTATATTTTTTATTTCTGTATCTTTATATGCAGAAGTATTTACATTTAAGTATAATCAGGGGGAGAAATATAAAATTGTCTCTGTAGTGGATGAAAGTATCTATCTTGATGGAATTTTTCATCATCAGGCCAGAATATTAAATAAAATTTCAGTAGAAGTTATTAAGGCACATGATAATGGAAGTGGTGATATTGATGCCAATTATTCAACATCTGAGGAACGAAGTGGAAATGTTCAGGTTTATGCTTTGGCTCAGGAGTATTATTCATCTTTCAATAGAGATAAAACTGGAAAAATTAGTATTAATCCTTCGTATTTTATGCCGGTTGTAAGAAATGTTCCAATGTTTGATGGTCGGGACTATAATCCTGGAGATACCTGGGAAATGGAGGGATATGAAGTTCATGATCTAAGAGCTGTATATGGAATTGAAGAAGCTTTTAGTTTTCCTGTAAAAGTTAAGTATAAATATCTTGGAAAAGGAGAAAAGGATGGGAATGAATATGATATTATTTCAATCTTTTATTCTATATCTGAACGAAGCTCTGACTATTATTCGCAATATCCTATATATCCGGTAAAGATAACAGGTTATTCTGATCAGACTCTTTACTGGGATAATTTTGTTGGAAGACCTTATGCTTATGAAGAGGAGTTTAGTATTCAGTTTTATCTTTCCAATGGAAGGATAAATGAGTTTACTGGTACTGCTGGTGCAAAGGTTACAGAGTCTGAATTCATGGATAAAAATTTAATTGTACGAGATATTGAGATGAGATTAGAAAAAGAGAGACTGGAAAAAGCAGTTGTTAATATTGATGAAAATGGTGTTACAATTACTCTTGGAAGTATAAGTTTTGGTGCTGATTCTTCAACCTTGAGTATTTCAGAGAAGAAAAAACTAAATGTAATTATTGATATTTTAAAAAATTATCCTGAAAGAGATGTTCTTATTACCGGGCATACTGCTTTAGCAGGAACAGTTGGGGGCAGACTGGAGCTCTCAAAACAAAGAGCTTCTATGGTTGCTGAATACTTTTTTACTGAAGGCGCAAAAAGAAGGGACCAGCTTCTAATAATTGGGAAAGGTGCATCAGATCCGTTAGCTGATAATAGTTCAGCAGAGGGAATGTCTTTGAACAGGCGTGTAGAAATAACTATTGTTGAAAATTAAAAAATTTATTCAATTATGGGAGAATTAAATGGGAGCATCAGTAGTTTTATATAGAGGAATTGAGAAAACAATTAAAAATATGGATAGCAGTTTAGATGATAAAAAAGATAAAATAGCTGATCTTTTTATTAAATCCGGATTTATGCTATCAGCGGATTTTATGGAAGATCTTTATCAGTATTATCTGGAAATTGGTTGGGGTTCTGAGAATAATGAAATTTCTAATCCTGACCAACTTAGGGAATTGGGTTATCACCTTGTTGATGTTATAGATCTATTTGACATGGATTATGATGAGAATAAAGACCCTCTGGTACTAGATGAATGGATAACTATAAAAAATCTGGTTTCCACTTATGCAGAAGATATAGATGATGATCTGCTTACATATATTATGCAGTTTGCTGTAGAAAAGGGAGCGTTCCGGTAGGGGCAAGGCGTTTATGTAGGAACAGGTCGTTTATGTAGGAACAGGTCGTTTATGTAGGGACAGGTCGCGACCTGTCCCTACATGAATTCATGGCCAAATACCCTGTTCAATTAATTGTTTTGTAACAGCCTCTGACCACCCTCTGTTAGCGTGAGGATTGGCAGGGCTTGGGTGCAGTATTGCAGATATTTTATATTTTTCACTGTTATTCATTGTTTCGACAACTCTTTTAAAATTTTTCTCAGCATATTTCCCTACACCTACCAAATATTCAGGTTCCATAATTCCGATTACCTTTCTTAGGTGGTCATCACATATTTTTTTTAAAGGATCCCTTTCTTCTACTGGTAATTTATCAGGAGTCAGGTTCTTTCCTCCTACTTCCATAAACACCAGTGGGCAGTAGTTCTCTATATAATGATCCTTAAAAAAAGATGCAGCAGTTTTATAGCGTTCTTCCATTAAGCTCCATAATCTTCTTCCACTTACTTCGCTTCTTGGGCAGTTCCATCCTTCTATGGGTCGTTTGGAGTGAGATTTTTCGGGTTGGAGAATAACACCTTCTATTTTTAGCCAGTTTTTTGCATATGAAACTTCACCAAAAGGAATCCCTGTTTGTGCCATACCCCATGGGCCGGGGTTCATACCAAGAAATAGAACTTTCTTTTTCCCTGTACCGTATTTTTTTATATAATCCTCATGTGCTTCTTTTGCATACACAAGAGGATTGTATACATGGTTTACTTTGCCTGAGAACTTAAGTTTGTCTGTATCTCTTGCAAGTATTTCTGTTGCTTTCAGAAGCTGCTCTGTTATAGTATTCATCTGATTCCTAAATTTATGTATCCAGAAATTTGATCTACTGATCCTCGCTTCATTTCTGAATGTCCTAATTTCAACCCAAGTCCTGGGATTATCCCTGCTTTTGTAAACTTTAAAGATTCAAAAAAATATCCTATATCAAATGAAATATTTGATCCAAATTCTATATCACCTATATAATCTAGAGTTGTATTTGGAATAAGCATGTTAATACCAAAATTCAGCCCCATAAATAATCCTGTTTGAAAAGGGATGTATTGATAACCAGCTGACATCGTCAAATTATACATCTGAAAATAATCAGGAGTGGAAGAAAAACTGTCAAAACTACTGGTTAGTGAAATAGTCCATGCTATTGTGTTGGATATTTTATTACCAAATAATAGATCCATACTTAAGGGTATTCTACTTAGAGTCCCTTCATCCATAGAATCCAGTACTGTTTGAATATCATAGAAATATACTGAATAGGAGGAGCCTAAGCTTAGTTGGTAAAAATAATTTTCAGATTTACCGGAAGAAGTCGTTATTTCTTCCTGTGAAAAAGTGAAGTTTACACTAATAAGGATAAAAATAAGAATGAAAATATATCTCCGCATTTTATAACTCCTGGCTATATACGTCTGTGATAATTATCAGGCATCATTTTGCTTAAAAATAACAACTCTAAATCCTCTGTATTTCCTGGAAACAATTTGTATCCATCCATTATTATTTTTTGTAGCAACTGCAATATGAGAACTTTTACCTGTAACAATTAATATACCATTAGGTTTAATAATTCCATGGAAGATGTCTAGTATAGTTTTATCAGATTCATCAAGAGAAATAATTATAGAATCATAAAAAATGTCTTTTCTTTTGGTGGATTGGGTTTCATCAATTGGAGAAGGAGAGACGTGAGGCATCGCGTCTGTACGTAGTTTTTCAGGACAACAGATATGTTTTAGCAATAAATTATCCTGATTGATATAATCGAATGTATCTATCAGATTTTTTCTGCTTATCTTAAGCTGCAGGATATCTCTGGATGCAAGAACTGTTTCTGTTATTTTACCTCTATTGGCAAGATGTGTTAGTACTGGCAGGTGTCCCTGTTCTGGGTTCCAGAATAATGTTCGACCGGATATGGACTGCTTTTCCAGTAGATGTGCTGTAAGATCAACATGATATGGAACAGTGTCAAACCCTGAGAGGTTATATACAGATTTAAGGGTGTAACTAATTTTTTTAATCTTAAAATCTGTAGTTTCTCTAATATAACATTCTCTCAAATCGGATTTTTTTTCTTGCTTATCCAGATCAATAAAGTTGTTTATCTTTTTAAAGTGAAAAACACTGTATTCTCTTGTATCTTCAGTATAGATTAATTTTACATCTGTTTTTCGTATTGCGGTAAGAATTGTATCTTTAAGAGTTGCTACTATTACAACTGTACATATTCCATTTACGGAAAGATAATTCAAGCTTCTGTTTATAAAATCCTGAAGGACAGGTTCCCCTGCTTTTGCAGGCAGGTTTGAAATAATCAGATTTTGTGAATTTTCTTCTATTCCTTCAAGGGCCAGATTTGCGCTATAGCTTACATCTTTTATTTCGTTACGGTGGGCATTTTCTTTGGAAAAAGCCAGAGCCAGAGAATCCCTGTCCTGAAGAGTTATATTAAGGTTAGGATATTTTTTTTTAAGGGAAAGTCCTATTACTCCAACACCGCACCCTACATCTGTTACTGTATTAATATCTGAAAAATCAATTTCTTTGGCAATTGTTTTTAGAAGTAGCTTTGTACCATTATCTATAGAATAAGAGCTGAATAAACTTAAAGAGAGAAAAATAGAGAGGTTTACTCCGTTAAAACGGAATGGAACCTCTTTATTGGAATATTTCTCAACTAAATTCAATTATTTACCCGTTCTACATATTCCCTCGTTTCTGTATTTATCATTATTTTCTCACCCTGCTTTATAAAAATAGGTACTTTTACTTCAAGGCCTGTTTCAATTGTAACTAATTTTGATGCACCCTGGACTGTGTCTCCCTTAACTCCATCAAATGCTTCTGTTACTTCGTAAACAACCTTGAAGGGGATTATAATGTCCAGGGGTCTTTCTTCCCACATTATTATTTTATAAGTATCACCATCTCTCATAAGGAGTTTGTAATCTGCAAAGCCTTCCATGGGAATTTCAAACTGATCATAAGTTTGTGTATCCATAAAGTGGAATGCTTCTTCATCACTATAAAGATACTGACATTCTTTATCCTCTACTGAAATTTCTTCAATATTATCCTGAGTTTTCATAGTTTCTTTAAGAACCCTGCCGGTTTCAGGACTTTTAAGTTTTAGTCGTACAAATGCTGAACCCTTTCCCGGGTTTACAAAGTCACGTTCAACCACAATGAATGGTGAACCTTTTATTAGAAGGGCCATACCCTTATCAATCGCTCCTGCTTTCATATTAGTAAGTCCTCGGTAATTTTAATTTGTTTCACTGTATCAGAAAAGGGAAATAAAATCACCCCTTCAATTGAAGATGTTCCTGTAAGAAGCATTACAAGTCTATCTATTCCCAGTGCTACTCCGGAACATTCAGGGAAGTCTTTATTAAAAATTAAATAATAATCACTGTCAATATCGGGAATTACTCTCCCTGAGGATGCCTTTTTTATATACTCACTTTCAAGAATATTTTTCACACTACTACTATCAGTTTCTTCACTGTAACAGTTTGCCAGCTCTATTCCATTTACATAGAGTTCCCATCGTTCTCTCCATGGAGTACCTTTCAGTTCTTTTGCCAGACAAACTATCTGTTTTGGATAATTATAGAGAACTACAGGGTTCTCGCAGGGAAGTTCAGGTTCTATAAAGTTTAAAAATATTCTGTTAAATATATCTTCCCAGGTATCTGTCTTTTCAATGGTTAGTCCAAGTTCCTGGGCTTCTTTTTTTATAAGTGTTCTGGTCTGACACTTTAAAAGGTCAATTGAGATATATTCTTTAAATACTTCTTCTATACTTTTTTTTATAAATGGGGTCTTAAAATATGATGGAGTATTCTTATCTGTAAGGGAGATAAATAGATCTTCAATTGTTTTAATTGAATCCAGGTAATTTGCTTTTATGGTGTACCATTCCAGCATTGTAAATTCCGGATTATGATCTTTACCTATTTGTTCACTATTTCGAAAACTTTTAGTTATTTGATATATATTTCCTGATCCTTTAGAGATTAGTTTTTTCATAAAAACTTCTGGAGATGGAATTAGATAAAATTGGTGATCTCCATGAAACTCACTTGAAAAAGTTGTTTCAAAAACTTCTATAGTAGATTCAGGTATAAGTTCCGGTGCCAAAATAGGAGTTTCCACTTCCACATACTCATTTGTCTGGAAAAAAGATCTTATTTGACCTATTATGTGACTTCTTTTAGTAATAATATCAATATTCATAAGTTTAATATAACAGAAAACAGGAAACAACAAAATGAAAAATAAAGATTTTGCAGAGCGTATTTGTAGAAAATTACATCTAAGAAAGGGTCAGGTTGAGACTGTTATTGATCTACTGGATGAAGGTTCTACAATTCCTTTTATAGCCAGATATAGAAAAGAGGCCACTGGAGAACTTGATGAGGTTGTAATTCTAAATATTAGAGATCAGTTGGATAGTTTACAGAAGTTTGACACCAGGATGCAGGTAATTCTGAAATCCATGACTGAACAGGATTGTCTGACTGGTGAACTTGAGGTAAAAATTCGAAATGCACAAACACTTTCCTCTCTTGAGGATATCTATCTGCCTTTTAAACCTAAACGTAGAACACGGGCTATGGCGGCTAAAGAGAAAGGACTAGAAGCTCTGGCTGATTATATTCAAAAGAATCAATCTTCTTTGGTAGAAAATGAAGCTCTAAATTATGTGAACATTGATAAGGGTGTTTCTTCTGTCTCTGAGGCTCTTTCAGGTGCAAGGGATATAATAGCAGAAAGGATTAGTGAGGATTCTGCACTCCGATCAGAAATAAGAGGTTATTTTCAAAAGCATGCGGTTTTAATTTCTAAAGTTATAAAGGGTAAAGAACAGGAAGGTTTAAAGTATATGGCATATTTTGAGTGGTCTGAGAATGCTTCCAGATCTCCTTCTCATAGAACCCTTGCAATTTTTAGAGGAGCTTCTGAAGGTTTTCTTCGATTTCATATATTACCGGGTGAAGAGGTTTCAATTAAACTAATAGAAAAGCGATATATTAAGACAGGAATATCTACAAATAACTGTAGTTATCAGGTTCTGACAGCTTTGAAAGACAGTTATAAACGTCTTTTGGCTCCTGCCATGGAAACTGAACTGAAAAATACTTTGAAAGAGAATGCTGATGCAGAAGCCATCAGAGTTTTTGGGGAGAATCTGAAAGAGCTTCTTCTTGAAGCCCCTTTAGGACAGAAACGGGTTCTTGCAGTTGATCCTGGTCTTCGAACTGGGTGTAAAATTACCTGCCTTGATTCTTCGGGTAGATTATTAAAATATGATACAATTTTCCTTCTGCCTCCTGTAAACAGAATTGAAGAAGCCCGGGTTAAAATGAAATCTCTGATTAAAGATTATGATATTCAGGCTATAGCTGTGGGTAATGGTACTGGAGGGAAAGAAGCATTGGCTTTCTGCAGAGATCTTGAACTTGAAAATAGCATTATTATTACATCAGTTAATGAGAATGGTGCATCAGTTTATTCTGCATCAGAGGCAGGTAGGGAAGAGTTCCCAGACCATGATCTAACTGTAAGAGGTTCTGTTTCAATTGGGCGGCGACTTATGGATCCTTTAGCTGAGCTTATCAAGATAGATCCCAAATCTATAGGCGTTGGTCAATATCAGCATGATGTGGATCAGAAAGCACTTAAGCATTCTCTGGATGATGTTGTAGCTCTTTGTGTAAATAGGGTAGGAGTTGAAATTAATACTGCAAGTGCAAGGCTTTTACAGTATATTTCAGGACTTTCTGGAAAATTAGCATCTTCAATTGTTAAATATAGAGATGAAAATGGTCCTTTTAGATCCAGAACAGCAATTATGTCTGTTCCGGGTATGGGTAATAAATCTTACCAGCAGTCATCAGGTTTTATCAGAGTCAGGGGATCAGAGAATCCCCTTGATAATTCTGCTGTTCATCCTGAGAGTTACCGTATTGTTGAGAAAATGGCTTCTGATACTGGGGTTGCTGTAGCTGAGCTAATTGAAAATAATCTGCATCTAAAAAAAATGATACCTGAAGATTATATAGATGATAAAATAGGCCTTCCCACAATAAATGACATAATAACTGAATTGAAAAAACCTGGAAGAGACCCCAGGATGAGTTTTGCATTATTCAGCTTTAAAGAAGGAGTTGATACTCCGGATGATTTAGTAGACGGTATGATATTACCAGGAATAATAACAAATGTAACAGATTTCGGGGCTTTTGCAGATATCGGGGTTCATCAGGATGGGCTTATTCATATAAGTCAGCTTTCTGATCGATTTGTAAAAAATCCCATGGATATTGTAAAGGTTAACCAAAAAGTTACAGTTAAAGTTATAAGTGTAGATTTAGAAAGAAGTCGGATTTCGCTTTCCATGAAAGGTTTCTAGATATATATTGGTTGTAAATATACATCGCAGTAGGGATGTCAATACATCCGACCCACAGGCTGGTCGCCAACAAGTTGGCTGCTCGCCTATGCAACCATAGGAGATACAATGCAGACATTAAAACCAGGAGACAAAATGCACGGGTTTACCCTTGTTTCAGTTTCCAATCAGGAAGAATATAAGGGCAAAGGCTATACCTTTAAGCATGATAAAACAGGACTTGAATTATTTCACTTACACAACGATGATA
>JAQIBN010000210.1 GCA_027859095.1 Spirochaetia bacterium
ACAACTGAAGATATTGCAGGGTGGAGTTCAGAAGATCATGAACGTTATTTTACATCATTTCTGGGTAGTCTCTATAACAGTTTTCTTGATTTCCTTACAGTGTCCAGAAAAAAACCAGATATCTTCAGGCAAATTAGCTATAAAACCAGAACTCTTAATATATCCAATGACCAATTACCCGAACTTAAGGAAGAACTGGATAAACTATTATTAAAATATCAACATGAAGCAGAAATTAAAGGTACTGCTGTACCTTACTATTTATCAACAATATTTTTACCGGAGATTAATTATGAATCTAAATCTTAATGTACAACAACTTACTATTCTTATTATATTAGGGGTACTCGGCTCAATTGCAGTAATCCCCTATTCTTTGGGAATGCAAAGCACTATTTCGTTTAGTCTAAAACTACTAATTCTATCAGTAATACAATCAATTATTTTAATTGGAATAATTACAACTGCAGGAATGTGGACATCAGGAAAACTAGGGTTAAGCATAACATCCTCATGGAATACCCTCTATATTCCAGTTTTATTAGGTCTCCTGGGAGGATCTCTAATTGTTGCAATGGATTATTTTATGTTCCTACCTCAACTTCCAGCAGCACTAACAGAAGCTGGTAATGCCAACCTACCTTTCTGGAAGCGTTTTCTAGCAAGTTTTTACGGCGGAATAACCGAAGAAATTTTATTAAGATTGTTTCTATTATCAGGACTGCTCTGGCTTCTTACAAAACTATGGCATGGTCCCGAAGGGAATCCTCTTACAATAGTGTTCTGGATTGTGAATATTATTACAGCAATACTATTCGGTTTGGGTCATCTTCCAGCAACTAAAATGCTTACTGAATTAACCCCTCTTATTATAACCAGAGGCTTATTACTTAATGGAATTGGAGGTCTTCTTTTTGGATGGATTTTCTGGAAATTCGGGCTTGCTGCAGCCATGGTATCTCACTTCAGTGCAGATATAGTGCTGCATGTAATAGTACCGTTTGTAAAAAATCTATTTTAATTCTATATTATAAATATTATGATTAATTTTGCCTATATTCTACCAATTATTTTTTTCACATTTTCAATGAGTATAACTCCTGGTCCAAATAATATTATGGTAACTGCCTCAGGTGCTAATTTTGGATACAAAAAGACTATCCCTCATTTGCTTGGTATCTGGGTAGGATTTTCTACACTTATGATTTTAAGTGCCCTCGGATTAAAACAGATCTTTGATCTATATCCAATTATGAAAACTATTCTAAAAATTTGCGGTGTATCCTATATGCTTTTTTTAGCAGTTAAAATAATGAGATCCAGTGGTAAAATTAAAGAGGGTAAAACAGCTAAACCATTTACCCTCTTACAGGCAGCCTTATTCCAGATAATTAACCCTAAAGCTGTTATGATGGCTATTACATCAATGTCTGTATATACAATAAAGGGAGATCTCTTTTTAACTTCTTCAATTTATGTCATTCTTATATTTAATATAGTAGGCTTTCCTGCTACATCTGTATGGACTCTATTTGGTACTCTTATTGGTAGAAAATTAAAAAATGAAAAGTTTTTGAAAATCTTTAATTATAGCCTGGGTGGGCTAACCGCCTGTGCTGCGCTGTTATTAATAATTTGATAGTTTCATTTTTAAAATCTCAAACCGAAGCACTGTTTTCAGCTATATTCTCACAGAATATTTTCGGAGTTAGAATAGTACATCCCTGACATAATTCATTGGGAAAATGTTTTGTATTTCCTGTTATTAGTATAACGTTTTCAGTTAGGGCAATTTCCAGAAAAGGGATATCCCCTTTATCAGGCAAATCGGATATTATTATACTGCTTATGGAGTGACATGAAGTATGAGCGATAAAATCCAGAAAAATTTCAATATCATAATTAGAAAAATATGATTTAAATTTATCTCTGTTTAGAACATCCAAATATTCTTCCATCATTCGACTATCAACAGTCAACTGCAAAATGTTGTTTTGAACCAGATCAACAATTTTTCCGGGAAAGCCATTAGCATTTATTAAACCTGAAACAAGAACATTTGTATCGAGAACAATTTTCATATCAAACTGCGTGATTTTCTACTTTCAGAAGTAATTGCTTCAATTTCCTTGTAAGTAATTGGGTTTAAACTACCTTTCTTTCTTGTTCTTGATAGAGATATTGAAAAAAGGGCTTTACGAATTTCAATAAGGGATTCTTCTACGATTTCAGGAGTAATACTAACCATAATAGCAGAAGGTTTACCATCCCGGGTGATAATTAGTTCCTTCTCTATCTCAAGATTATTCCACAATTCCCTGGTTTTTTTTAAGTCTTTAACCGCTAAATAGTTCATAAATATCTCCTATAGATATTAT
>JAQIBN010000249.1 GCA_027859095.1 Spirochaetia bacterium
GAACAGTTTGCACATAGAGTTGTAACAAATTCAGAGATAGAATACGATTTTCATTTTACTGAAAAATTTAACAGAGCCATTCGTATAATAAATGCATTAGGAGCATATACAATAAGTTATATCGAAGATCCTGCATCACCAATTACAAAAATTCTGGGAAATTCCGAAGCAGTTGATACTGTAAGGTTTGCCAGAAAAACTCTGTTTATACGTTCAGGAGATTGTGATGACACAACAGCACTACTATCTTCATTACTGGAATCAGCAGGTATTGATACTGCAATAATGACTTCACCAGGGCATGTTTTTATGGCGTTTAATTCTGAAGAACCTGTTGCAAACAGATGGATGTATGAATCAGATAATGTAACAGTAATTGACTACAAAGGAACCTTATGGGTACCAATTGAAACAACAATTCTTAAAGATGGTTTTTTCAAAGCCTGGGAAGTTGCTTCCAAAGAAGTTAAGACCTTTGATAGTCAAAATAAAATCATAGAGGCACCCTAGCAGGGCGCCTCTACAATTGGTTATTTATTGATGAATTTTTGCCTGATATCCAAACCCGATACTCCCTGAAAAACTGCCAAATCAAAAAATGATATTGAGGCTAATAAATGATCAAAAATATCAGCCTGTATACTTTCATAATTTGCCCAGGTTTTATCGCTGCTGAATACATAGATTTCAAGAGGAATACCTTTTTCAGTAGGCTGAAGCTGACGTACAAGAAATGTCATATTTTTATTTATTTTTGAATGACTACGCAGATAAGCTTCAATATAAGCTCTAAAAACTCCTAGATTCGTCATTCTTCGACCATTAATCATCTCACCGGTATTTGCTTTTTTATTTATATTATCAACATAAATCTCTTTCTGTTTACTGCTGATATATTCTCCAAGAATATCAATTTTACTAAAACGCTCTATCATTTCACCTGAACAAAACTTTATTGTATTCATATCAATACTTAAGCTACGTTTTATTCGGCGTCCGTCAGAATCACTCATACCCCGCCAGTTTTTAAAAGATGAGGAAATTAGACTGTATATGGGAACACTTACTATAGTTTTATCAAAATTCTGAATAGTTACAGTCTGGAGATTAATATCTACAACATCACCATCCGCACCATAAGCCGGTACAGTTACCCAATCTCCTATATGTATCATATCATTTCCTGAAAGCTGAATTGCAGCTACAAGGCCAAGAATAGAATCTTTAAAGACCAGCATCAAAACAGCAGAAAGAGCACCTATTCCTGAAAGAAGTCCCAAAGCTGATTTATCCAGGATTGTTGTCACTATTAAAATCACACCAAAAATAGAGATAAAAACCCTTACAATCTGAAGATAACCTTTTATTGGTCGTGCTTTTGAAATTTTGTATGTGGAATAAATGGCATTAATTCCAGAAAGTAAAGAACTTATCATCATTAAAACAACTGCTATCATGTAGGATAATATAATGCGCTGTAATAAAGCTGTTACTGTATTGGCATCGGGAAAAATAAAAGGTACTGCATAGTATAAAATCAAGACAGGAGCTATATGGGCAAGACGATTGAATAAACCCCTTTCAACAAGAATATCATCCCAGCGGTTTTTAGTTTTATGTACAATTTTTTTTATTAGAGAAAGAAGAATATTTTTAGCTATCAGATCTATTATAAAGCTGAGTAAAATAACTCCTAAAATAAGAATGGCTTTATATACTATAGATGTATAATTTTCAGTAAGTCCTAAATCTTTTAAAAAGCTAATTATAATACTGTTCACTACACTGCTCCTATTTTCATATTGTAGCAGTGTAGATTAACAGTATAGTCAAAGTCAACGATTCATATTTAAATTATATTATTTAAAAAGATCCAGATATTCGTCATACCCTTCTTTCTCAAGGTCTTCAATTGATATAAATTTTAGTGACGCTGAATTAATACAATATCTTAAACCCGTAGGCTGGGGACCATCATTAAACAAATGCCCCAAATGGGAATCTGCATCAGGGCTTCTTACCTCTGTCCGTGTTGAAAAAAGGCTCTTATCAGTTTTCTCAATTATTTCTGTACCTTTTATAGGCTGATAGAAGCTTGGCCAGCCTGTTCCAGAGTCATACTTCTCTGTAGAACTAAAAAGAGGTTCTCCGGAAACAATATCAACATAAATTCCTTGTTTCTTATTATCCCAGTATTCGTTGTCAAAGGCCCTTTCGGTTCCATTCTTTTGAGTTACTTCATACTGAAGAGGATCAAGCTTACTCTTAAGTTCCTCATCCGATGGTTTTACATATTCGCCCGAGCCAGGATCATAATCCTTGTCAGGGCCCCATGTTATTTCTCTAAACTGATCCCTGCCTGAATTCATGCGGTAAAATTTATAGTGGTCGGCACTTTTTATATAATAGTCCTGATGATAGTCTTCTGCCTTGTAAAAATTGGTAAACTCCCTGAGTTCTGTCACAATTGGTCTGTCAAAACGCTTTGACTCTTCCAAATTCCTAATTGATGCTTCTGCAATCCTCTTTTGATCATCATTATGATAAAATATTGCATTAAGATACTGACTTCCTCTGTCAACAAAGGATCCTCCACCATCTGTGGGATCTATCTGTCGCCAGAATACATCGAGAAGATCATTATAACTTATTATATCCGGATTATAAATAATCTGAACAGTCTCGATATGTCCAGTTGTACCGGAAGAAACCTCTCTGTATGTAGGGTTTTCACTCATCCCCCCTGAATATCCTGAGACAACATCAAAGACGCCATCCAGTATCTCAAAAGGATGTTCCATACACCAGAAGCATCCGCCACCCAGAGTCGCTGTTTCTACATTTCCATTATAGTCAGTCATTATATCTTCCTTAATTTCCGATACTGATCCTTGATTCTTTTCAGAATTCCCAGATGCACTTATAAAACTAATCATTATCATAGCTGAAATCAGTAGAAAAATTATTTTTTTTAACATTTTTCGTTCCTCCGCTATAAAATAATATAACTATAGATTACTTAAATGCAAAGGTATTTTTAGTTGTTTTGTAACTCTATAGATTTCCCAAATATACATTTTCCCCATCTACCTTGTAGTAGAAAAAATACTGTTGTATTATATACAGAAGCTATTTTAAATGGAGACTATATGATAATTATGAACTTGTTGCAGGGGTATTATCATCGAATCCGGAAACTGCAGTTACCAGGGGTATTAGAAAGTAAACGAATATTATGTTTAACCCATAATTACACAGGATATCCCATGACTCGACAAGCAAAAGCCATGGTTACTGCCGGGGAGCTGGGAGAAAGTTTTTAACGACTATTGAGAATTTTTCCACTCTTCCAGCTGATTAACTATTATCTCCTTCACAACAGCAGACATTTCCTTTGTATTTTTATAATCCTTAACATATACAGGAGGGAAAACCTTTGCTTTCATGTCTGTCGCCTTATTCAACCATAAACTTTTTTTCTTCACGGCCTTATCCATATTAAAAAGAGCTATAGGAATTACAGGGGCATCAGCAATTTCCGAAAGTATAAATGCACCTCTCTTGAATCTGCCAATCTTCCCATCCGGAGATCTTGTTCCTTCTGGAAATATCATAATGGAACTTCCTGATTTAAGTGTTCTTTCTGAATGCTTCATCATCTTTACCTGACTTTTTGTATCTGATCTTTTTACTATAATGTATCCATTTAATGCCATGTTCCATCCTAAAAACGGAAGTTTTAATAATGAATTTTTTGCTACCCATTTAAAATGCTTAAAAAGAGTATAAATTATTAATATATCCAATAAAGCCTGATGATTTGAAACAATAACATATGCCTGATCCTTTTTTATATGTTCTTTTCCTTCCCAGGTAACTTTCCATAACGGCTGTAACCATATATAAAGACTAGCCCAGAAACAGGAAAAAGAATGAAGTGCTACTCTTCTTTTATCAAAGGGAGCTGTAAATATGAAAATTACCACTGCAATAGGATATAAAATTATACAGACTACTAAAAAAAGGGTCCATTCATAAATTGTTAGAAAAAAACTTATCATTTTCAACATACCTCATTGGCTAAATTATTTTAATATCTTATAAGAAATATAGAGGTATTTTCAAGATGCAGCAAAAAAAATGTTACCAAAAATATTCATATTACAAAAATGTAATAAATCGGAAAGGTATTTGTAATTACTAACATGTATATTGAGAACAATTTAATAGTTCCAGGAGGATTTAGCCTTAATGATAAGTATTAATAATTTAACAAAATATTTTGGAGAGACTGCAGCTGTCAGTGATATATGCCTTGAGATTCCCAGGGGACAGATTATTGGTATTCTAGGCCCTAATGGTGCAGGGAAAACTACAACACTAAGAATGCTTACAGGATATATAACCCCAACCTCAGGATCTGTTGTTGTCAATGGAATTGATGCTAGTACAAATTTTATAGAAGTAAAAAGACATATTGGATATCTTCCTGAATCCTCTCCAATCTACACAGACATGCTTGTCTATGACTATCTTAAATTTATTGCAAATATAAGAGATATTCCAAATTCAGATATTTTTAAAAAATTTCTTGAATTATCAGACTTGTGCGGAATAAGAGAAGTAATGCACAAATCAGTCTCCACACTTTCCAAGGGATATAAACAAAGAGTAGGACTTGCACTAGCTCTAATGGGCGATCCGGATATCCTAATACTTGATGAACCGACCAGTGGACTTGATCCTAATCAGATTGCAGAAATTAGATCAATAATTAAAGAGATCGGTAAAAAGAAAACTATTATTTTTTCAACTCATATACTCAGTGAAGCCGAAGCAACCTGTGACAGGGTTGTTATTATGAATAAAGGTCAATTAGTTGCCGACGGGACAGCTGAAATACTGAAAGCTGATAAATCCGGGAAAAAGACAACCCTAATTACGTTAGAATATACAGATCCTATAACAGTAAAAACAATCTTTGCCAAACTAAAAGGAATCTCTAAAATAGAGATGGCAGAAACAACAGACACATTAAAAATCAAATTAAGTACTTCAGATGATATGAGGGTAGATATTTATAATCTAATAAAGAAACAAGACTGGATACTACTTGAAATGATACAGGAATCAGAGTCTTTGGAACATATTTTTAAAGAACTAACAAAGGAGGCATAGATGTCACTCAAAAAAATATTATTTATTTTTAAGAGAGAAGTACAAACTTTTTTTACTTCCCCTATTGCATATATCGTAATCAGCATATTTCTTTTATTAACAGGTTGGTTTTTCTTTTCAACATTTTTCCTTTCAGGAAGAACAGATATGAGAGATTTTTTTAACCTCCTACCTATTGTCTTTTCATTTATTATACCTGCTATTACAATGCGTCTTTTTGCAGAAGAATATAGAAGTGGATCTTTTGAAATAGCGGGAACTCTGCCTCTGGGTCTTATGGATATAATTTCAGGTAAGTTTCTTGCTGCCTTATTTTTCTCATTTATAATGCTTGTTCCTACAATGCTTTATCCTTTATTTATCTCATCTCTTGGTGATCTTGATCCAGGTCCGGTAATTGGTGGTTATATTGGAGCAGTTCTATTGGCCGGAGCTTATTCCGCAATAGGGGTTTTGGCTTCCTCTCTTACCCGAAACCAAATTATTGCATTTATTGTCAGTGCTTCTGTCTGTTTTTTTCTAACAATTATCAGCAGCATTTTAGTGTTTTTTCCTCCATATATAACCGGATTTTTTCAGTATCTTAGTTCTGGGTTTCATTTCAATAACATAGCAAAGGGTGTTTTAGATTCCAGAGACCTTATCTATTTTATTTCGATAATGATTTTTGGATTATATGGAACCTTTATGGTTATAAAGGAGAGGAACTAAAAAATGAGCCTGAATATATTAAAAAATCGATCTATTAAAATAAATTTCGTACTTTACATTACTGTACTTATTTTAGTAAACATTGCATCGAATACTTTATTTTTTCGTATTGATCTCACATCAAATAAAAAATATTCCCTGTCAAATGCAAGTAGAACAGCAGTTTCAGAAATAAAGGAACCTCTTACAATAAAAGCTTTCTTTTCTGATAATCTACCGGGGCAATACAGCAGTCTTCAACGGGAATTCACAGATTTAATGGAAGAGTACTCCCTGGCAGCTAACAATAATTTTAACTATCAGATATATATAATAAACAAGGATGGGACATCCACTGATAAGTCAGGAAAGAATATAAAACAACTTGCTGCAGATTATTCCATTAATCCTATTCAAATTCAAACTATTGAAAATGATGAAGTAAAACTTCAGAGTGTATACATGGGTTTATCACTTATTCATGGAAACATGGAAGCAACCATACCTTCAGTTGCTTCGGTAAATAATCTGGAATACAATATTACCAGTAGTATTAATAAAATAAGCAGAAAAATTTCTGCACTTCTTTCTTTGGAAAATAATATCAGTATTGATCTTTACCTTTCATCTTCTCTCTTTGCTATGGGAGATGGATTATCAAAATATCCCGATGAACTTAAAAAAATTACCAGTGATCTTAATAATTTAAACTATAATAAGTTAACTTATAATTACATCGATCCTGATACTTCAACTATACCAAGCAATAAAAACTATACTTTAACATCATTTAACCTTCAAAATTCATTTGGTTCTACAACAAAAGTCTATGCTGATATTGTAATAAGCAAGGAAAATCAATCCACAGTTATTACACTATTGCAAAAAAATATTTTTGGTTATGATATAATCAGTCCTGATAATTTATCAAATAATATAAATGGTATTATTGAAAAACTACTGGGTCTTAATAAAGAAATTGGGTACCTGTCAGAGTATGGGACTCTGGATTTGTATCAAAACCCATATTCACAAACCCAACAGGATCCTTCTTTAAATAATTTGAATATGATGATTTCTGATAATTACTCACTAAAACCCATAACAGCTTTAAATGAGGGCATTCCAGAGAATATAAATACTATGCTGATAGTAAGCCCAAAAGAAAAATTGAGCTCATGGGATCTCTATCAGATAGATCAATATATCATGAAAGGTAACTCTGTTGGATTTTTCATCGATACCCATACCGAAACAATGGAGGATAACCAAAATCCATATAATCCACAACCTCCAATATATGTCCCAAGAGATACAGGACTGGAAAAACTACTCAATAACTATGGTGTTAACATTAGCAAATCTTATGTACTGGATGAAAATTGTTATGAACAGACAGGGCAAAATGCTTCCGGAGGCCTATCAAAAACAACTTTTTATTTTGCACCGGAGATTTTATCTGAAAATATAAATAAGGAAGTCCCCTTTCTAAAAAATATTAAGGGTTTAATTTTGCTGAATGCATCACCTCTGATAATTGATAGAGAGGCAGATCAGACCAAAGATATAAAGGTACTTTTTTCATCATCAAATAAAAGCTGGGAAATGAAAGATGATATAAATCTATACAATCCAACAGTAATATTTCCACCGGCTAAAGAAGACAGAAACCAGTACCCTCTTGCTGCACTTATAGAGGGAAATCTTGACAGTTATTTTAGCGATAAAGAGATCCCACAGAAGGAACTTAAAGAGACTAAAGGACTTAAAAGTGTAATCAATTCAGATTTAATTTCTAACAACAATAATTTCATTCCAAATACAAGTAGTGGAAGAGTATTTGTAATTGGGACATCTGCAGTACTTACAGATAATATTCTGGATAAAACAGGGACATCTCCAAATGCAGTGTTTATATACAATGTTCTGGATAAACTTAACGGAAGAGATGATTTTGCAGAGATGAGAAGTAAGGGTCAGCCCTTTAATCCATTAAAAGAAACGACTCCTGGACAAAGATCTTTTATTAAGGGTTTCTTAGTATTCGGTTTACCTTTGATTGTAATATTTTCCGGTCTTA
>JAQIBN010000053.1 GCA_027859095.1 Spirochaetia bacterium
ATTCTTGAAAATCCACTCGTAATACGAATATTTCCACTTCCTGTCATATTCCTTGCAATAAAGACCGTCAATGCACCAGCTATCATATTAATTGCCGTTCCACTAATAACCTGATCAGCATTGAGATTGATACTGGCAAAAGCATGTAAAATAGAGAACAAGGCTCCAAAGACCATAGCAGAAAGAAGGCCAATCCAAATAGCACCTTCAGGTAAAACAGGTTGTAATGTCGAAATAGTAACAGCACTGGCAAACATGCCGACAACCATGAGGCCTTCAAGTCCAATATTTACAACACCACTCCTCTCACTAAAAAGTCCTCCAAGAGAGGTAATAAGTAATGGAATTGTAAAAGCTATAGCATATGGGAAAATTTGTGTAAGTAATAACCACATCCTAGTTTTCTCCTTTTACTTTTTTACTAACAATAGCCATAGCCCTTTCAATCAGAACACTTGTTGCTGCAAAATAGATAATAGTAGCAATTATAGTATCCCCAATCTCTGGAGGAATGGACGTCATAGCATTCATGAATCCTTTTCCGGAATGAAAAATTCCGAAGAAAATCGAAGCAGCCATTACACCATAGGGGTTTAATCCACCTAGTAAGGCAGCTGCAATTCCATCAAATCCCAATGTAGGAAGAACACCAATCTGAATATTTGAAGCATAACCTACATAGTATGTTGCACCACCCAAACCTGCCAAGGCTCCTGCGATAACCATAGACAGGACAATATTTGTATCAACTCTCATTCCAGCATATTCTGCACCAAATCTATTATAACCTGCAGCTTTAAGCTCAAAACCTAAAACAGTTTTATTGAGAATAATGGCAATAATTACAACTGAAGCGATTGCAAGAAATAGTCCATAGTTAATAAATGAACCATTAAAAAGATTGGTAAGCCATTCAGCTTTTAACGATGCAAATTCCGGAATCGACCTGGATTCAGTTTCAAGGAACTCTCCTTTGAAAAAAGCCGGAACCGAATAATAGATAGTCCAGTATGCAATCCAGTTCATCATTATTGTGGATACAACTTCATGTACATTAAACTTTGCTTTTAATAATCCAGGGATTAGAGCCCAGAAACCACCACCAAGTATTGCAGCCATCATCATTAAAGGAAGAAGTAGCTCTCTGGGAATATTAAAAGTAAGAGCTACAGCAGTAGCACAAAGACCACCGAATAACATTTGGCCGGAAGCTCCGATATTAAATAAACCGGTTTTAAAAGCAAAAGCCACAGAAAGACCAGTAAAAATTAATGGTGTTGCTGTGGCAAGAGTATTCCCGATTCTTTCAATATTCATTAACCCGCCGCGGAACAGATATGAATATCCTAAAAATGGATTGTTCCCAGTAAAAGCCATTAGTATGGCACCAGCAATAAGCCCAAGCAATACTGAAATCAATCCTATATATAATTGTTTATTAATTTTTATTTTCAAGGAGTATCCCCTTTCCCTACACCGGCCATCATAAGACCAACTTCATTTTCATTAGTTTCAGATGCATTAACAGTACCAACTTTTTCTCCACCTGCAATAATTACTATACGATCAGAAAGATCCAGAATCTCATCGAGCTCTAAAGAAACAAGTAAAACAGCCTTTCCACTATCTCTCTGTTCAATCAGTCTCTTGTGAATATATTCTATTGATCCAACATCCAGACCTCTTGTGGGCTGGACTGCAATTAATAAATTTGGATTATGATCAACTTCTCTACCAACAATAGCTTTCTGCTGGTTTCCACCAGACATTGAACGGGTAATTGTAACCGGTCCCTCACCTGATCTAACATCAAAATCATCTATTATTTTATCAGCATGTTTTCTAATCTCACTCTTATTAAGAAACATATTTTTTGCATAAGGGGATCTATTGTAAACTTCCAGAACCATATTCTCCTCAAGAGAATAATCCAGCACAAGACCATGTTTATGACGGTCTTCAGGAATATGAGCCATACCAGAAGTAATTCGTTTCCGTATGGAATAATCGGAGATATCTTTACTTTCAAGTAGAATGGAACCACTTTCAATTTTTTTTAATCCGGTAATAGCTTCAACCAGTTCTGTCTGACCATTACCATCTACACCGCCAATACCAACAATTTCACCTGAACGAACTGAAAAAGAAAAGTTTTTAAGTGTCCTGACACCATGAGAACCCAAAACTGATAGATCTTTAACATCAAGAACAATTTCACCAGCTTCCTGCTCTTTTTTATCAACATTAAAAGAAACTACCCGTCCAACCATCATCTCTGCCATATCAGCTGTAGATGTATCTTTAACATCTACTGTTCCAATCATTTTTCCCCGGCGTATAACAGTGCACCTGTCTGCTACAGTTTTTATCTCTTTTAATTTATGTGTTATCAGAAGTATAGATTTACCCTCTTCTGTTAAATTTCTCATAATTTTAATAAGTTCCAGAATCTCCTGAGGTGTTAAAACTGCTGTAGGTTCATCAAAAATAAGAACTTCTGCATTTCTGTAAAGCATTTTCAGTATTTCAGCCCGCTGTTGCATACCAACTGATACATTTTCTATTAAAGCATCAGGATCAACATTAAGTTTATATTTTTCTGATAATTTTCTGATCTTCTCAGAAGCTTCTTTAAGGTTTAAAAAAAGTCCACTTTTAGGCTCCAGGCCTAAAATAATATTTTCTGTTATAGTAAAATTATGCACCAGTTTAAAATGCTGATGAACCATACCGATACCGAGATCATTTGCCTGATTCGGGTTGTTAATATTAACCACCTGACCATTCACTTTGATCTGCCCCTTATCAGGCTTATACAAACCAAAAAGAATACTCATAAGGGTAGATTTACCTGCTCCATTTTCACCTAAAAGAGCGTGAATCTCCCCTTTTTTAAGATTAACTGATATATCGTCATTAGCTACAATTCCGGGAAATTCTTTTCTAATATTCAGCATTTCCACTATATAATCCATGTATAACCCCGTAGAATCTGATTTTTTATATTTTTAAAAAGATGTAAATAAAATTGTTTTTATCAAAAAAAATAGAGGGGTAAAAATCTACCCCTCTGAATAAAACTATTCTAATTATTTAATTAAACTTCCCTGCTCAGCAGCTACAACTATAGAACCTGATTTAATCATGTCAAAGACATCTCCAACACTTGATTCTACAGAAGAATCAAGGTTTGGATTCTTGGCAGGAATACTAACACCATTATTGGAAGCATCAAAAATCAATGTTTCTCCACCTGGGAAGCTTCCACCTAGTTCTGCTTTAATCATATCATAAGCAGAAGTATCAATTCTTTTCATAGCAGATGTGAGAATAATAGATTTTTTACCATCAAATAGACCATCAGCATATTGGTCTACATCAACACCTACAATCCATACTTCTTCACCGGACTTTGCCCGTGATTTTGCTTCATTAATAGCACCAACACCAACTCCACCAGCTGCTGCAAAGATAACGGAAACACCCTTATCATACATCTGTGCAGCTAACTGCTGACCGGCAGCTACGTCACTGAAAGTACCCTGATAGATGATATTTTCTGCATTTAGAACAATTTTTGTATCAAAATTTTCGTTTGCATATGCAACACCCTGCTGGAATCCCCAGTTAAACTTCTGTACAGGAGGAATTTCCATACCACCAATAAATCCCATTTCCCCTTCTTTTATCTGAAGAGCAGATGCAACACCGGCTAAAAATCCGGATTCATGTTCTGCAAAGAAAATTGCAACTGTATTGGCAGCTGTGTTAAATACACTGTAATCAGCATTATGAGGTGCACCATCAATAAGTACAAATTTACAGTCAGGATATTTATCCTGAGCCTGGAAAATTGTTGTTTCAAATTTAAATCCAGGAGTAACCATAAATCGATATCCGGCATCGTACAGGTTTCCAATCTCTTTCAGATAATCTGCTTCAGTTGTACCAACAGGTTTAAGATATTTAGTTGTAATATCCATATCTTTTTCTGCTTCAAGAATCCCTTCCCATGTACCCTGGTTAAAGGATTTGTCATCAATTGTTCCAGCATCTGTAACCATCCCAACTTTGAGACTATCGCTACTAGTTGCTTCCTGTTCGCCACCTGCAAATGCAAAATTGGCAACAAACATAATTGCTAGTAAAATAACTATTACTCTTTTCATTTTGTTCCTTCTCCTCTTTTAGTTTATCTTAACATTAACTCAGTATAATCCACTTGTCAAGAAAGTCAATTGATTTGTTAAATTTTTAACACTATTCAACAGGATCTGTCATGACAAATTCTACTCTTCTATTCTTGCCCCAAACAGTTTCATCAGATACAGAGGCAATAGGGAATTGTCCCCCGAAAGCTTCAGCACTAATTTTAGATTCCTCGAGTCCTCTTTTTATTAGAGCATCTTTTACTGTAACTGCTCTATTTTCAGTTAAAGGAAGAAGAATTTTTTCTTCTCTATCCTCCCGGGAACCCTCAAGATAGATATTAAGAGCATGACCTTCAAGAATAAGCCCATATGCAGGATATTTCTGATAAATTGAAAATACTTTATCCAGAGAAGAATTATTACTTTTTAACTGCACAGCTCCTGCAGATGCCAAAGTATGTTTATAAGCTCCAAATATTATATTTGGAACAGAAAGAAACTTTTTACCATCCTTAATAACAAGAAGGATATCCAAAGGAATATCTTTTTCAAATACTGACTCATTTCCACCCAAATCAATAACAGTAAGTTTTAATACAAAATCAGGATTATCTATGGAAACAGTTGTTCCACCATTGGATTCCATACTATTCCAGGTTATATCCCCAGAAGGATCACCAGATCCCGAATAGGATCTAAGAATATCTCCTTCTGTATTTAAAACATCCATTGACCAATTAGAAATATCAGTATTATCTATAACTTTTAAAGTTACATATACTTCACCTTCAACACCATCGTCAGTAGTGGCAAATGGATTTGAGGCTACATCTACAAATATTTCAGGTGCTGTATTATCCAGAACAAAACTGTCTGAGAGAGCTGTTACACTGTCCCCTTTTAAATAATTAGCTGACAGTTCAGCTTTATACTTACCTTCTTCTGCAATACCTAATTTACCATCATCATATAACACTGTTCCATCCCAGATAATTTCCGGTGGAAGTATATCAAAGCCACCTATACTTCTAATAATATTATTTTCAGTATCCAGAATATTCAGCTTCCAGTTTTCAAGATTATCATACAAATTGGAATCTACAAGAACAATTAAATCATCACTTGCTCCATCATCATCAGGTGAAAACCCTTTTGATGTTCTTAAAGCAATGGCCACAGGATCTCTGTTCAAATTCAATGAAGAAGGATCAATACTGGCACTATTACCAGCAGCATCTGTAAAAGTTGCCACAAGGGTATAATTACCATTGGTAAGTGCCACTCCATCTTTATCATTTCCATCCCAAACTATTAGTGAAGTAGTACTATCAGAATTAGTTGAAACAACTGCTTCCCCTGTAGAATCAAGAATACGTCCTTCCCATATTACAATTTCATTAGATTTCAGCTTAATTTCAGCTTCATCCTTTAAGCCGTCTCCATTTGGTGAGAATACCGGATTAGTCACAGCCACAGAAATGTCAGGAGCACTCACATCTATTACGAAGGGTTCCAAAGCAGTAGGCCGGTTACCATTCTTATAGGTTACAATGTAGGCAAAATTGTAATTCCCTTCGGGCATAGCGTTTCCATTGGAATCGGTACCATCAAAAACAACTTCCTCAGGAACTGCTCCGTCCCCGGTAACCTGCCAGTAAACAGTAGAATTTACATTTCGAATTGACCACTCCCAGGATTCTATCTCTTCTTTTACTGCCTGATCCATGTAAATTGTCATAGAATCCTTGATCCCGTTACCATCAGGAGAAATTGCCGGATTATCAATAACAAGCTCAATTGCTGTTAAGGTCATATCGAGAGTAATCCCTTCCAATATTATGGGATCCGATTCATTACCGGCTTCATCTTTTGATGAAAGAGTATAGGAATAAGTTCCAGCTGGGACAGGAAGACCAGAATTATCCTTTCCATCCCAGACAGCTTTACCAGGTGATACATTTTCCCATGTAAATGATTTAACTATATTACCACCCTCATCCAGTACAGAAGCTTCCCAAAGGGCTTCTACTGTTGCCTGAGTATGTCCTATTTCGATCACATCCAAAAAATCATCTCCATTAGGAGAAAAAACAAACCCTGTTGGTTCAACTATTATAGCTTCCGGTTTCCGGACGTCTACCCAAAAATTATCAACATCAATATCTTTCCTGTTTTTGGAAGAATCTACAACCCATAATTTAACATTGTAAGTACCATCTGCAGCAACATTTCCATCTTTATCTGTACCATCCCAGGAGATAGATCTTTCCAGAGCAAACTCACTGTACCCCCTGAATATTGATGTAAACCATCCTATATCAGATTTCTCAGTCTCAACAATTTCTTTCATTACATTTCCAGAAGAATCAAGAATCTGCAATCCATACTCAGGAACATAGCCATCATCACTTTTTACATACACTTTCACCGAAAAAGAAAGAATAGCTGTATCCTGAACTCCATTTGAATCAGGAGAAAAATACTGTGTACCGGAAGTTATTGGCGGAACATCAGGCATCTCCTTATTTCCACCAGCAGATAATTGTCCTACTGTTAAAAATATTATTAGAAAAACCAGACTAAACTGTATTTTTTTTGATAATTCCATTTTTCCCCCATAAATATCTTTCAATTAACTTATTGTATCATAAATCAAATCTATCTTCTTCCCTTGATTATTTCCAATAATTACTGAATTTTTAAAAAGAGAAATAGATTCTTCCAAATTTTTCTTATCATTAACATAAAAATCGGCAAGAACATCTCCTTTACTTACAGAATCTCCAATTCTTTTTTTAAGCCAGTAACCAACAGCCGGATCTACAACATCTGTCTTTTTTGTGCGTCCAGCTCCAAGAAGAAGCGCAACCATTCCCATATTCTCAGTATTCATAGACTGAATATATCCATCTTTCTCTGCTTTAACTTCTATAATACTATCTGCAGCAGCCAAAAGGCCAGTATTATTAATTACTTCAGAATTACCACCCTGCATTTCAATCATCTGTCCAAATCGATTTAGAGCTTCTCCGTTATTAATAACCTCATTAATTTTAGCCATAGCTTCCGCTTCAGAAGAAAAGATTCCCCCAAGAATGAGCATTTTAGATGCAAGAGCACATGAAACTGTTTTTAAATCACCCTCATGCTTGCCACCCAGGATTTCAATTGCTTCAATTACTTCCAAAGCATTTCCAACAGCATTTCCAAGAGGCTGGTTCATATCTGTAACCAGAGCTACAGTTTCTTTTCCAGAAAGGGTTCCAATATCAACCATCATTTTCGCAAGTTCTACTGCACCCTCAACATCTTTCATAAATGCACCACTGCCGGTTTTTACATCCAGAACTATCTTATCACTTCCAGAGGCAAGCTTCTTACTCATAACACTGCCTGAAATAAGAGACACATTATCAACAGTACCGGTAACATCCCTCAGTGCATAAAGTTTTTTATCTGCAGGTACAAGATTTCCAGTCTGACCGACTACAGAAACACCACATGTATTAACTATTTCAGCAAATCGTTCCATAGTTTGCGAAATATTCAAACCGGGAATAGATTCAAGTTTATCAAGAGTGCCACCTGTATGCCCAAGCCCACGACCAGACATTTTTGCTACCATTCCTCCAGCAGCAGCTACAAGGGGTCCTACAATAAGAGTAGCTGTATCTGCAACTCCACCTGTAGAGTGCTTGTCTACTTTAATTCCATTTATTGAAGAAAGATCAATTTTATCCCCTGAATTTACCATTGCCATTGTAAGATCTGTAGTTTCCTGCTTGTTCATACCCTGAAAGTAAATTGCCATTAACAGTGAAGAAACCTGATAATCTGGAATATCTTCTGAGACATAACCACTTATAAAAAAATCAATCTCTTCTTTAGAAAGAACTCCACCTCTTTTTTTCTTAATAATTAAATCTATTATTCTCATTATATATTCTCCTTATCAAATATTAACAAAATATGTTAAAATAATAACACGGAGCCTTCTAAAAGGCTAGCAGAGAAATTTAACGTAAAACATAGGATCAAAGACTAATTGTTCAGGTTCTGATTTTCGTATTTGCCCATAATTTTATCTAAAAATAATTGTCCCTCTTCTAAATCAAATTTATTTGGTATCAGATGATCATCAAAGAAACCAAATCTATATTTAACTGCTAAAATACGGAATACTGATTTGTTTATACGATCATTGGTCAGAATACCATTTTTTAAAGATTCCAGTATACCATCCATGGCTGCATTGATATCAGAAGGACGGAGAATAATATCGCCTCCTGCAACTATAAATATAGTTGCTGATTCTCCAGACAACCAGAAATCTCTGATTGCCGCCATTGTAAAAGAGTCACTTATAACCAATCCATTAAATTCCATCTCTTCCCTTAAGATATCTCTTATAAAAAAGGAGGACAATGTAGCAGGGAGCCCATTGGATTCAACTATATTGGGTGTTTTTATGTGTGCTGTGATAACACCAGCTGCTCCCTGGGAGATCCCGGAAGAAAAGGGAAGTAATTCCCTATTGCGAATTTCTGTTAGCTTTAAATCAATAGAAACCTCGCCGCTATGAGGATCGGTACCAGTATCCCCATGACCGGGGAAATGCTTAATTACACTGCAAACTCCAGATTCCTGTAACCCCTGAACAAATGGTTTAACCAAAGCAGATACAACTTCTTTATTTTCAGAAAAAGATCTATCCCCTAATACAGGATTTTTATAATTAGAATTAATATCTGCAACAGGGGCCAGATTCATATTAAATCCCAAATATTTAAGTTCTTCTCCTATAATCTTCCCAATTTGCCATGTTAGATCAACATCATTCAATTTACCAAGTATTTCATGGGAAGGTATATCCAATACATCCATTTTAGAGTTACTATTCAACCTGGACACACGCCCGCCTTCCTGATCTATAGCAATAAAAAGAGGAATACCTGAAATAGATTGTAAGTCTGAAATTAAATTCTTTACCTGCTGATTGGAATATATATTACCTGAAAATAAAAGAACTCCACCTGGTCTAAACTCCTCTATATACTTGTCCAAATCATCATTCATCTCAGTATAATATAAATTTTTATCTCTATTTTTTAAATCAAGAATAAATAATTGTCCTATTTTTTCCTTTAAACTCATACTACTAAGAATTCTTAATATTTTATCCTCTTCAAAATGGGAAAGTGAAATCAAAGATGGAGATATCATTGAGGATTCAAGATCTTCTTTATATAGACGAATCCGGGTTTCAAACCATTGTCTATTATATAGATCATTATTCAATTTAATATTAGAGTTTAATGATTCTTCATTTTTTATTTCTGGAGAAACAATTTGTCCTGGCTCATCTATAATTAATATTTGTGTTTTGCAATTAAATATGAATAATATTAAGATAAATATTGTTCCTGTACTAATTTTTTTTATAATACACTACTCCTTTTACTAAATGATGGTAAAAGACTAGAGAAGAGCTGTCAAGAATGGATTTTTTTTGAATTGCATTTTTTCTACTGATACAGTACTCTTTAATACGGGTAAATAAGTGAAAGGATCTATTATTCTGCCTTTGGTGCAGATACTTTTAATAATAATAATAAGTACTCTACTTTCTCTGGGAACATATTTGTTCATGTTTAATAACAGCTATGGCCCAATAGCGTATCTTAGTTTTGGAACATTCCTCAGTCAATTACCTGCTTTGCTACTTAATATATTTCCAATCGTTGTGTTAATAAGCGTAGTCCTTTCTTTGGTTAATACGCTAAAGACACCGGCTAACAGAGGATTTGCTGCATTATTTACATTGTTAACAGCAAGTATAATATATTATTCAGGCTATACAGGTTTATATTTACTAAACAAAAATTCGACTCCCACTCCTATTGAAAATGTAAGTCACCTATATAAAGAAAAAATTAATCCCCTGGCTGACTCAAAATTATTTATAAAATCAAATTATACAGCAATAGAAATACAAACCCATACTGATAATTCTTCGGTTAATATTTTTACAGATACAGAATTTAAATCTGAAACGAACTCACTAAATTCAGATTTAAACCAAAGTATAAGTATTCAGCCTGAGAATCCATATTTTTCTGAAGTTTTTAATCCTCCAAAATTATTTCAGGATTTATT
>JAQIBN010000116.1 GCA_027859095.1 Spirochaetia bacterium
TAATAATTGAAGGGAAAAATATCACCCTCAATATACCTAAAACTATAATTACAAAATTCACAATTGAAGATCCTGACAGTACTAAATACAAGTACCCTGATCTAGATGTAAATCCAAAGGATTGGAAACAAATTACTGATTTCGTTGAGGGGAAAATTAGGATAAAAGTCCTTGAAGACGGAATACTAAAAAATGCTGAAATAAGAGGACATGATTTTATTAGATCAATACTGATAGAAACGGGCTGGGAAAATGTTACTTTTCTCCAATAATTTTATTTTTAATAGTTAAAAAAGTTTCAAACTCATTTTTGACTCTATCTATTAGCACCCTGCACCCTGTATCGTTTTCTACAGCAGCAACTTCCAGATCTTTTGCTGCAGAAGAAAGTAAATTTATATACAAATTAGAAGAACCCCCTTTTATGGAATGAGCATCCTGCCTCAGGGCATCAAAGTCACCACTTTCCAGGTTTTTATACATATTTTGAATCTGATTCTCAACTTTTTCTATAAATCCTTTAAGGAGATTAATAACTATATTCTCCTTACCCATAAAAACTTCTACAGCCTGTTTAAAGTCAAAAACTTCTGCTTCTGATTTTATAACCATTCCCCCAGGTTTATCTATGTCTGGTTCAGAAGTTTCAGAATTTTTTTTCAAACTAAACCATTTATCTAACACAGGAATAAGATCCTTCTTTTTAAATGGTTTAGTAAGGAAATCTGTCATTCCTACAGATATACATTTTTCTTTTTCACCCTTAATTGCACTGGCAGTTACTGCAACAATAGGTATTTTTGAACCTAATTTACGAATTTCAATAGTAGCTTCATATCCATTCATCTCAGGCATCTGTACATCCATAAAAATAATATCATAATCTTTAGATTTAACAGCAGATACTGCTTCAAGACCATTATTAGCAATATCCACTTCATGGCCCAAATTATTCAGAATAGTTTTAAATAACATCTGATTTACAGCATGATCCTCTGCAACAAGAATTTTTCCTATAAAATCTTCTTCAAGCTCCACAAGCTCTTCCAAATCCTCTACTAGAGATATCTCATCAAGAATCTCTTCTGTTTTATTCAAAACCTTCATTATTTCAGCAAAAAATATTTTTTTCTTTATTGGTTTGTACAGATATCCATCAAACCAGTTTAATAACTTCATTTTAGCTTCATCTGCACTTTTGCCCGTAGGACTTAAAAGAATTCTTTTTACAGAAGAAATTGTATCATCAGAATGTATTTCACTGGCTATCTGCCAACCATCCATACCGGGAAGTATAAGATCTATCAAACAAAGATCAACCTGTTCCTGGGTAGCACTTTTCTCCTTTAAAAACTTAAGAGCCGTAGAACCATCATCTGCTTCATAAACTGTACATCCGGCATATTCCAAATAATTACGTAAATATCCACGTATATCTTTATTATCATCTACAATAAGGACTTTAGAATCTATTTGAGGAATAACCAGATTGGAAGTAAGTTCTGTAACAGTTTGTTTTCCCATAACTACTGTAAACCAGAAAGAAGAACCCTTCCCAAATTCACTGTCTACACCAATCTCTCCCCCCATCATTTCTGCCAGGTTTTTTGATATAGACAACCCCAAACCTGAACCCCCATACTTTCTAGTGGTAGAGGAATCAATCTGTGAAAATACTTTAAAAAGTTTTTCTTTTTTTTCTGGAGGGATACCTATGCCTGTATCAACTACACTTATTCTGACCTTGAGCTTATTACCTAGATCCTCAACCAGGGTGATTTTCACCTGAATGGATCCTTTATGCGTAAATTTTACAGCATTATTAAATAAATTTATTATTATCTGTCTGAGCCTTAAAGGATCCCCCTTGAGTAAAGCGGGAACCTCATTTTCGATAAAAATTGCTGTCTCCAGCCCCCTTTTATGAGCTTCCAGAGCTATCATATCTACAGCATTTTCAGCCATTTCATTTATGTTAAAATCAATTTCTTCGATATGTAATTTTCCGGCTTCAATTTTTGAGAAATCAAGTATATCATTTATTAAACCAAGAAGAACATCTGCAGAATACTCTATCTGCCCGGAATACTCCTGCTGCTCCTTATCCAGATGAGTATCTCCCATAAGTTCTGACATACCTATTATTGTATGAATTGGTGTTCTAATCTCATGACTCATATTGGCTAAAAAATCTGATTTAACCTGAGAAGATCTTTCAGCTTCTCCTTTTTCTTCCTTAAGACGCAGCTCATATGCCCGTTGTGCAGTAATGTCTTCAATAAAAGCAGCTACATACCAGTTTGCATCAGAATCTTCCTGCACAGATGAAACCCTGAATCTAAACCATTCATCCCTATTGTTAAAATTTTCGTACCTATAATCTTTAGAGAAAGAAATTTTTAGTCCATTAATCAGATCATTAAAATCCTGGACATACTTTCCCCTGTCTTCTGGATGAATTATTTGTTTAAATTCATAACCCTTTATTTCTACTACATTAGGAATTAAAGATCTAAACTGTTTATTACTGAATCTTATTTCTCCTGATTTTCCAAGTATTACAATTCCAACAGGGGATTCTAAAATAATTTTTTTAAAAAGTGCATTAACGCTCATAGTATCCCTTAAAAAGTACTGCTTAAAATTTCAACTGCTTTTTTCTGCAATCCCTCGGGGTTGAGAGGTTTTGTAATATAACTCATTACTCCAAGATTAATTGTCTTAATAATAGTTTCTTTTCGAGAAAGTGCAGATAGAACAATAATTGGAAGTTTTTTATTCTGCTTATTTAAGTATTCAAGAACCTGAAATCCTGTTACCTCAGGCATTAGGAGATCAAGGAAAATCAAATCAAATTTAGTTGTTTTTTCAGCTATAAGAAACTCTTTTCCATTCTCAAATGTCTGTAAATCCCAGGAAGTTTCGGAAAATACTGTTTTTATTAATTCTCTTATAACCAGATCATCATCAACAACGGCCACAACTGCCTTACTTTCAAAAATACTATTCCCTGCTTCACCTTGATTCTCTCTATCATGGCCTATCTGTACAGTTTCAGTACCCTCTTTAACCTGGTTGCTGGCAGTAAGAAGTTTTTCATGAACAACTCCATCATGAGCAAAATCATCCGGTTTAATTCCAAGTAAATTATCCATTGCTTCAGGAAGGTTATCTGCTATAGGAATTTTTGAATAATCTGTAGTAGAAAGATAGCTTATTATTTCACTTGTACTGGTAAGAATCTGAATCATTCTTGAATTAGGCTGAGCATTCTCCTTAATAAGGTCAAGGAGTCTTCTTAATTTTGGTCTGGCATTTTCAGGGAATTCTATGCTCGTCATCATTAACAAAATTTTAGGACTTTTTACATCATACAAATGAAGAAGTTCAGTAAGTTTATATTTGAGAAGTTCAACTTTCTCTGAATTAAGTCCCTGGGCAATTTCAATAAAAAGCATATCTTCATTGAAATGAGATTCTATAATACAGGGGGTATCATCAACTTTTATAGTAATTCCAATCAGATCAGAAATAGTCTTTAAAAGAACATCCATATTTATTGGTTTAGAAAGAATCTTTTTTACATTTGCTTTAGCCATTTCTACTACATTTCGTTGATCAACTTTAGTTGCAATCATAATCGCAGGAATTGGTGCAGTATTTTTATTACTCTTCTTTTCTGCCAGAACTTCCATACTGCTTTTGCGGCTAAGCATATAGTCCATAATTATCAGATCAGGAACTTCATTCCTCATCTTGAGATGGCCATCAAACCCATTTAAACCAAGAGATACTTCAAGACCATATTCTTCGAGTTTATTACCAAGATAATTCCTAAAAAGAGATGAGTCACCGATAATAAGTACTTTTTTCATTACAGAACCTCTATTTGTTGATAATCCATTATCACCCTTATTCCCAAAAGAATCAAATATAAAGTTAATTAATTTTTAGAACAAGTCTCCAACGGAATTTGACAAAAAAGTCATTTGACGATATATTTATATCAAATGGAATAATTAATGAGGTGTAAAAACATGAATTTACAATTATTAGAGACCAATATTGGCCGACAAACCGAAACAGTTCAAGTAATAAAGAGTCTCGAGCTTGGAATTCCTACCACAGCAATAGAAGAAATTGCATCTTATTTGGATATTCCTATCAATAAATTAATGGAACACCTGCATATTAGCCTCAGCACATGGCATCGTAGGAAAAAAGCCGGTAAGCTGGATTTCGATCTATCTGATAAAATTCTTCAGATATCAAAACTTCTTGAATATGCTGAGAATGTATTTGGGAATAGTGAAAAAGTACGTTTGTGGTTTAAAATGTCTTCTATTGTTTTTGAGAACCGCCTGCCTGTTGAGCTTATTGGAAGCCTTTCTGGTATTAATTTAATAAGTGATGAGTTAATCCGCATTGAACATGGGGTTTTTATTTAGTGAATGCATATCGACTTACTCATACACGGTATGCAGAAGACATTTCTGGATTTGGAGCTTATAAAGCCGGTGGTCGCTGGAATCCCAAGGGTTATTACACTTTATATTTATCAGAACACCCTTGCGGTGCAATTCTTGAATCATTGATACATATGCCTCCACAGATTATTCCAGATGATTATAGCATCATTACCTTTCATATTTCAGATGAATCTGAAATTGAGACTGTAGAAGAATCAGAGTTACCCCAGGGATGGCGTAAAGGAAGTTATGATATAACATTATTTCAAAAATTTGGAAAAGAACGCTTATTTGAAAAAAACTTGTTAGGACTGTATATCCATTCTTCAGTTGCCTATCCATCATATAATTTAATTTTAAATCCGAAACATAAAGAGTTCCATAGCTCAATAGAAGTCAATGAGGTAAAACCATATGTTTTCGATCCCCGGTTGATTTCCCCTCTGAAATTTCTTTCCTAGCCTGCCTGGCAGCATTGATAAGTGAATCCTGGGTTCGAGTAAATGAATCTGTCCATATAGCTTCATCCCTAAGAACTTCGATATACTCTCTTAAATGTTCTATTACCCGATCCTCAAGCTGTACCGGTAATGTCTCAAGCATCTTTGTAATTGTTATTGTAGCCTCTGATACCATAAACCCACTCCTTTTTTACTTTATGCCATCTAAACATAATATACATGAAATACCAGCCTGTTTCCATTCAAAATTTCTATTATTACCCTTGACAAAACACATTTACCCGACTAGTCTGACTAGTAGCAAAGGGGATAAAAATGACAACTACATGGAAATTGCAGGATGCTAAAGCAAAGTTCAGTAAAATTGTTGAGGATGCTCTTAAAATTGGACCACAGCTCGTAACCCGTAGGGGTGTAGAAGCTGTTGTTGTACTTTCTATTGATAAATACAAAGATCTTATTTCTGACAAACCATCCTTCAAAGATTTTTTACTAAACTGTCCTAAAATGGAAACTGGTTTTGAATTTGAACGGCAAAAAGATTTTCCAGGGGATATTGAATTATGAAATATCTTTTAGATACCTGTGTTATTTCAGAACTGGTAAAACCTTCACCAAATGCAAATGTGATTGAGTGGATCAACAACACTCCAGATGAAAGATTATACCTAAGCGTAATCACAATAGGCGAAGTTAGAAAAGGTCTAACAAAACTTCCTGATTCAAAGAGGAAAGACTTACTTGCAAACTGGCTAAATTCACTGCTTGAAGATTACGACAATAGAATCTATCCTATTAATTTAACAGTTGCTGAAAATTGGGGAATTATACAGGGAAAAGCAGAAAAAAAGGGAACACCCATGGCTTCTATAGATAGTTTAATTGCGGCTACAGCCTATACGTACAATCTGGTTTTAGTTACAAGAAATATACGTGATTTTGAAGCCAGCAGACTTCCCATTCGAAACCCCTGGGTAGAATGAGATTTATACCTGGAAATAAATAAAGGTAAAGAGAATTAACACATGAGAAAAGTAAACTATATTTTAAGACATTTTGATATTGAACTCATAAAATTCAGTATTTCTTCCAGTGCTATTGAAGGAATATCAATTGAAATTATTGATATATATGAAAAAAATAAATCCTTTTTCCCAATTGACCTGGAAATTACAAACACAGGTATACTGAAATGGCTCAAAAGCCGTGTTATACCTAAGAACAGGGCATTTGTCCAAAGTTTTCTTGCAAAACTTGGGCTTAACATCAATGATACAAAAGGAATAATTGATATATGTAAAGGTTTATCACTTAACGACTGCAACTGGATTGTAGAAGATACTTTTATTGGAACTTTTAGCAAGTATAATTTATATGACAATCGGTTTAATCGTTTGTTGTGGCTCATTGCATATACTGGCTATGGAGAATCAAAGCAGGGTAAATTTGCTTCAACACCCGAGCTGACAACTGGAGGGATGCTTGCTAAATGCTGGCGCAGGATAAGTGGCGATATTATACTGTATAAAGCAGGTTCTACTGGTGCATCAAATACAGGGAATGAACCATATTCTGAATTTTATGCTTTTCAAATTGCTGAAGCGATGGGGCTTAATGCTATTGAGTACAATTTAAACAAGTGGAAAGGTCAACTTTTCTCTACATGCAAATTATTTACAAGCAAAGACTTGTCTTATATACCAACAGGCAGAATTATAACAGAAGGTGGGTGGAAAGCAGTAATGGCTTATTACAAAGCGCTTGGTGAGGAATATTATGAATCTCTAATTAATATGCTTATTTTTGACGCAGTTATCTGCAATGAAGACAGACATTTTGGGAATTTTGGGTTACTTATTGATAACAAGAAAAATAAAGTTATAGATACAGCACCCATATTTGATAATGGTCTTTCACTTTTTAACTATGCAATGGAAGATGATTTACAAGATGTAGATGCTTATTCTCAAACAAGGTTAATGGCAACTTCACAGGATTTTTTATCATTTGCAAAAGAGATAATAACTGAAAAGCAAAAGGGGAAATTACTAAAATTGGTAAATTTTAAATTTAAAAAACATTCTACATACAATCTACCACCACAACGCTTAAAAATTATAGAGGTATTTATACAGAAAAGAATACAGGAGCTTTTAAAATTATAGATATTGGGAGTATGTTTGCCCTGTTAGTTTATCTTATACCCAATAGAGGGAATTTGATAAATGTATATTTGGCGATATATTTATATCAATAACTGTGAGGATCATAAGAACTGATGCCCCTCACTGCTTGTACAATTAGCTTTCTTAACTTTTCAGTTTGTCCAAAAGTTCCTTCTTAGTCTTATTAAATTCAGCCTCAGTTATTACACCTTTATCACGAAGTTCTTTCAACTTGTCAATCGTTTCCAGAATATCAGTTTTATTTGTAGATTTTTGTGTATCTTCAGCAACTTTTTTCCCTTTCTCCAGAAAATCTTCAAACTTGGAAATCATACTATCTACATCGAAATTAAACAGATCCCCATTATTCTGAAAATGATTCTGAAATATCTTTCCAATGGCATAAGTAGAAGCGCCTGCTAATATAACCTGAGAACCAATCCCAAGAATAGTACCAATACCAGGAACTACTTTGAGCACACTTGCACCCATTCTTCCAAGATTAATTCCTATAGTGGAAGCCAATAGTGAAGAAACTAGTGATTTCCCTCTCTCGCTATTAAAGTCAACATCGTAGATTTTTGATATTTGCTGAAGCATATCCATCTGAATTGCTGTAACAGCGAGAATTATATTCTTACTGCTTTATAACATAAGTCTAGACCATTGAAATCAAATTCTCAAGAAATAATTACTTTTTTATTTGATAACAGGAAAAGCCATTATCCCTTTAAAGTTTCTTGTAGATTCTGAACGGGAGCCAAACATTCTAAGTTCGGAAACATTAGGAATTTCCATCGTAGCATAAAAGATATCACCATCTACATCCATGGGGATTCTATTACTTCCGGCCTCTATAAAAGCAATCTTATACCCAGGCAATTTTATTCTAATCTCTGTTTTTTCACCAATAGTTAGATTATTCCCCATAGGTGAATATAGAAAAAAACCATTCTCTTGATAATTCTTATATTGGACTGGGAATTTTAGATCTGTTTTGGTTGAAGAAATGTATCCAAGATCAACAACCCAGCTTCCAACTGAATCTTCTTTAGTTTTAGCAAATATCCTTAATATCCATCTACCCGGTGAAGGGAACACAGCTGATATAGTAGTCTCATTACCTGCCTTTTGCACAAAGCCCCGATTATCATAATTTTTACCTTTCTCATCTATAACAATAGTGGATAAGAAGATATCTTCAGAAGTTGGAATTAAAAGCTCCACTGAATTATCACAGAAGTTTACTTTCTCAACACCGTCCAGAACATCCAATCCAATCTGAAAAAAGTTCCCCCTATATGATGGTAGTTTTTGAAATTCTTCTGCTAATAATTCAGATCCCAGTAATTGCCATGTACTGGCAATAGGATAATGTGTATAGAGCATCTTAGATGGTTCAAGAAAGAGATATGATGTTCCATAATCTTTTTTATAGCTTCTACCATTCAAGTGACCAGAATCCCAGGTCACATCTACAAGATACCAACCATCTTTTATATAGACTGCATTCCAGGCATGGTTGCTGTCCGTAACATTATCATTATCAAAGAGAGAATATCCGGCACCCCTTGCAAAACCTGAAATTTTTTCACTTCTTATACCTGCCAATCTGCTCATTTCTAGAAATAGATTTGCATATCCTTCACAAACCGACCTCTTATTAAGGAGAGTATTGATATAACTCTGCCCAGGAAGATTGCCCGAAAAATATGAGACACTATCATAAGCTATATTGTCCGCTATCCAGTCATGTAGAATCTTGACCGTCATAAAAGGATCTTCCACATTGTCTATTAAAAAACTAACAAGTTCCGGTAAATAACTAACTGGATCATTAAAAACATTTCTCTTTATATTTCCTGGAACCTTTTTTACAATTGGATCAATAGATTGTGTTCTATATTTAGATGTATCCACTCGTCCTGGTGTATAGAAAATCGTCCCGGCAGATTTAATAGGTTTTGGGTTTATCGATTCTTGTTCAATAGGTGTTCTTTTTTGTTCAGGAATATCTTCACTATCATCTGTTTTATCTGAAACTAAAGATTTGATATCCTCAAAATATTGTCCAAATGTTTTTTCGGAACCAATTGTTTGACACGAAGTTATTAGAAATAAAAATAGAAATAATGGAATTAAACACTTTTTTATCATCGAATTTACCTTTAATATTTGACTTTTAATACAGTATTGGATCCCCGGTTGCCCTTCTTCCACTTCTGTTATCCTATCTTATACCCAATTGTTCTTAAAAGATTTTTCCTATCAATTTTATCCTCTGCTTTTTCCACACCCTTTGGAGAATAGCCATCAATTACCCCTATAATTCCCCGTCCCTGATCTGTTTCTGCAACAAGTATCTGCAGAGGATTGGCTGTAGCAGCCAAAATAGAAACAACTTCCTGACAGTTTTTAATCTGATTAAGTACATTAATTGGATAGGCATTCTTTATTATAAGAAAAAAGGTATGTCCCGCAGCTACTAAAGAAGCACATTCTACAGCCTCAGTTATAAGTTTATCATTATTACCTTCCGTTCTAATCAAACATGGACCAGAGGCCTCACTAAAGGCAAGACCATACTCTATACCAGGTACGGAAGATATTAAAATCTCGGGAATATCCTCTACAGTTTTAATAAAATGGGACAATCCCACAATAATATTACAATCTTCTTCCCATTTTAATTGAACAGCTTCTGTAATAATACTCATAATCTATTCCTCCATTAAAATATCAAGATCGATCTCACAGCAGGTTGCAGGCATCTGTATACCCCAGTTCTCTAATACTTGTGGAGCTACTTCACCAAAGACTCCAACAGTCTTACCCATATATATAATTTTTGCAGATCGCCCTTTTATAAACCTGAGATCATCAAGCTCGATAAGATCATATTCTTTATTTAAATAATAAAAAATTGCAGAGACAGAACTACTAACCTGATTATACCCCTCTGCCCGATCAGCACTAAGAAATCCAAGAGAGTTTTTTGTGACAGTACCGGAATTATCATCAGAATCAAGAAAAGCAATCTTTCCAATTTCAAAAATAAAATGAGGATACACAGCATTTGCAGATATAGCTTCAGAATTTAACATAGACGGAATAATACTGGCCCTCACAAATTCATAATTTTCAGTCATAGGATTTACTATTTGTATATGATTATCCCCTGTAATATTCATTTTCTCAATATAATCTTTTCCAGAACCTAAATAATTATAGATCATTTCCTGAAAACCTAAACCGATAAGAATATCCTTTGTTTCCCTTGCAAACTCTTCTTCTGGGCTTATTCTACCTACTGTTGAATCTGAAGGCATAACCGGATCAAAGCTGTCCATTCCCCGACCCATCATAATATCTTCAACAATATCTACAGAATGAAGAAAATCATTTCGATATTCAGGTACTTTTATCTGTATTTCATTACCCTTTATTTCATTATCAATACCCATTCGAAGAAGAGAATTCTTTATCTGCTTTTCAGAGAGTTTAGTTCCCAGAAGTTTTTTTGCATATTCAATATCAGAACTTATTTCCTTTTGAAAATAATAGGGGCTTGTTATACTAGTGCCAAACTCTGTCTCATAGGGGTAGTCCACCCTTACAGGGAGTATAGTAAATCCATCATCTGAAAGATCGCAAGCAACAATAGAAGCTGCAAGTAAAAGAGAATGAAGATCTGTACCAGTCAGCTCAATAAAAAGATTCTCATCACCAACTTGAACTGCTCCAAGGCCGGAACTGTTTATTACAGGGGGTAAACTTAATACCTTTCCGTCTATATCTGTAATAAATGGGAACTTCTCATCATTTTCAATAATATGACCATACTCCTGCCCCTTGGGGTGCTCTGTAAGTATCTCCCGGAGACTAAGCTCGTTCTCCATTCCAAGAGGTATAAATTTTGTTTTATCAGGATCAACTGCCTTATACATAACCGGGTAATTAAACAGATCACTTCTATAAACACCCATGGCTATGGATTTTCTCTTTCGCCCATAGTTCCAGCACAATTTTTCCTGTGTCTGAATTATATCTTTAAGAGTTGCATCATCTATTGCCTTACCTGTTATAGCAAAAGCAGCCATATACGGTCGGGTAGACTTTAAAGCTGCATCAACCTTTACAATCCTTTCTCCTGAATCCAGATTTCTCTCTGAATTTGAGAAAAAATTATATTGAGCCCCCCTGCCCCCCTCATAGATTCTAAGTTGTCTGGCAAGTCCAAGAGTTGACCATAAATCAGGCCTGTTAGTATCATTTAATTCAATTTTAAGAGTACCATCACCATTATCCACGGCATCAAGCTCAGCCTTTGCACAAGGAAGAAGAGCTTCTAAAGCATCATCCGTATAAGATTTTCCTATAAAACTGTAAAATTTATCTCTGTTAACTTCAATTTTAGGCATGACTACTTGCTCCTTCTAAGTCGTACATTTTCAATATTAGGTGAAAAAAGTTCACGAAGATCATTAAGACCAAGATGCATAAGAGCCATTCTATCAATTCCTAAACCCCATGCAAGGACAGGAACATCAATACCCATAGCTTTTGTAACTTCCGGACGAAAAATTCCACTCCCTCCAAGTTCAAACCAGCCTAAAACGGGGTGTTTAATATGAACTTCTATTGATGGTTCCGTAAAAGGGAAATAACCCGGAACATATCTAACCTCTTCTGCACCGGCAATCTCCTCTGCGAACATCTTCAATAACCCTAAAAGGGTCCGTAAATTTACATCTTCACCAAGGACTATTCCTTCTGTCTGATAAAAATCAGCTCCATGAGTTGCATCTACCTGATCATATCTAAAACAGCGGGCGACACCAAAATATTTACCCGGGATTTTTGCCTTATGAAGTTGTTTAGCAGAAAGAACAGTACCCTGACTTCGAAGAACCTGTCTCCTGGTAAAATCTCTGTCAAATTTATATCCCCATCCCCGACTTCCGGTCTCCCAGCCGCTTTCATGGGTTTCTGAAACCTGATCCAGCCAGGGCTGTTCTATTTCTTTTGCAGATGCTGCATTTTTTAGATAGTAAACATCATGAATATCCCGTGCACTATGAAACTGAGGCATAAAAAGTGCATCTCCATTCCAGAATTCTGTCTCCACAAGGGGCCCATCAAATTCTTCAAACCCCAGGGATGAAAGCTTATCTTTTACCCATTGCAGATACTGACTATAGGGGTTTCTTCGTCCTAATAAAACTCTGCTTGGAGGAGTTTTAATATTGTATTCACGAAAATCTTTCCCCTTCCAACTACCTGAGGATAACATCTCAGGAGTAAGCCCCCCAATTTCCTCTCCAGTAAGACCCTGTTCAAGAAGAAGGTTCTTTACTTTGTTACCATTATCTGTCAATTCGTAAACAAGGTCTTCTCTCTCTATAATTTTAAATGGGGATGCTGATGCACCTCTTTTTTTACTGTTTGCTTTTATAACAATGAGTTCGTCTTTCGTAAATTTTGATTCATCTAAAATCCCACGCTCCAAACCTTTTGTCAAAAGTGATACAAACAGCAGGACCCTGCCAGGAAGATCTTTTTCTGTTACTTCTACATTTTTATCTGCATCCATTTTTAGGATACCCTCTTTGGATAGCTGTCCAAATGCCGAACCTACATCTTTATTTTCAAGTCCAAGCTCCCGGGCAATATCGGGCATCCTAAGTGAACCTTTTTCTTTTAAGAGATTAATAATTCTTACTTCAGGAGTTCCCTTGGAAACATAATCTTTGCCTGTGTCTGTAATTTCATAAAGAGTCCGTATATTTCGACTTATTTCTACGAGATAATCTTTTGCAGAAAGCCAGCTGAAAGCCTGGTTACACTGACCAAGCTTGTATGCAAGCTCCTTACTTATACGTTCTACTGTAATTTTTTCATTTTTTGCGACATGCCTTAATAACCTGATTTCCAGGGGATGCAGACTTTTTAGATCAAAATCCATTAATTACTCCTAATATTATTAACAGTACTATAGAATTTTATCCCAGTACTATACTTTAGTATTTAGTTTAAATATGTTTAAATGCAATTTACAACATTGTAAAGGGTTAGGGGAGAAATGTCATGAGTCTTCTATTAAAAAATGCTGTTCTGAATAACATAAATACTGATGTTTTAATATCAGAAGGAATAATTTCTCAAATTAAGCAGAATATAGATGAATCTGCTGATAAGATTATCAATGCTGATAATAAGATTCTTATTCCATCCTTTAAGAATGGGCATACCCACTCAGGAATGACTATATTAAGAGGCTATGCAGATGATATGAAACTCGGGCCCTGGCTTGAAGAAAAAATATGGCCAGCAGAAGCAAAATTTACACCAAAAGCAGTATACTGGGGAACAAGGCTAGCTGCTCTGGAAATGATAAAATCCGGTACAACCTTTTGTAATGATATGTATTTTAATTTTGAAATGAGTCAAAAGGCATACATTGATGCTGGAATAAAATCTGCATCCGGCCCTGCCTTATTTGATTTCTTTGACCAAAAAAAAGCCGAAGAAATGAAAGCAAATTGTAATATTGCCATTGAGAATACAAATATATCAAAAAACAATAGTTTATCTCTTGCTGCCCACTCGATATATACCCTTTCAAGAGAAAGTCTGGAATGGATTGCAAATCTGGCAAACTCCAAAAATATTCCTGTCCATATACACCTTGCAGAAACAGAAAGGGAAGTTGAGGATTGTATTACCCGACATGGAATACGGCCTACAGAACTATTAAAAGAAACAGGATTACTTGATACGGATCTTATTGCAGCTCATACAATCTGGCTGACTGATTATGAAATTGATCTTCTCGACGAATATAATGTAACTGTAGTTCATAATCCTGTATCAAATATGAAAATATCAACTGGTGGAGTTTTCCCATTCAAAAAATTTAAAGATAGAAATATTAAAATGATGCTTGGGACAGACAGCTGCGCTTCTAACAATAATCTGGATATGTTTGAAGATATGAAAATTGCAGCCCTCCTGCATAAATTCCATAATAATGATCCAGAAATAATGAAAGCAGAAGAAATTTTTGATATTTCAACTGGAAATGAGGCATCTGTCTTTCCTCAGTTATCATCAAAAATAGAAGTCGGTACACACGCAGATGTTCTCCTTCTGAACCCAAATACTCCGGAACTTGTTCCCTCTCACAATTTAATTTCCAATATTGTTTATTCAGCAAACGGAAGCTGTGTAGATACAGTAATTTGTAATGGAGAAATTTTAATGGAGAATAGAATAACTAAAGATGAAGAGGAGATTTTAGAGAATGTTAGATTTCTTTCAAAGAATCTTTTTTACTAAACTAAAAAATCAATACCCCTGAACCACACCCATGCCTGTATCAACTCTTAAATCTATTCCTGTAATTCCACTTGCTAAAGGAGAAAGAAGAAAAAGAACTGTGTTAGCTACTTCCACAGGATCCACAAGGCGGGACAATGGAGAAGACTTAGTATATCTTGCAACACCATCAGGCCAGTTTAGATCTATTCCAGGAGTATTGAGAAGTCCCGGAGAAACACTGTTTACCCTTATCCCTAACCCCCCGAGTTCTAAAGCTGCAGCCATGGTATATTGAATTAGGCCACCCTTGGAAGCAGCATAGTGAGCGTGAGATAAAGCGGGGATACTCCCTTCTATAGAAGCTATATTTACAATAGAAGGTAATTGAGCTGGATTTTTTAAGTGAAGTAATCTAAATGCTATTGTACAGAGATGAGGAGATCTGATATTTACATTTAATACTGTATCCCATTCTTTTGAATCAAGTTTATCAAATGGAACAACCCCCTGCATACCTGCATTATTTATTAAAAAATCCAGAGTTTCATATTGCTTTTCAATTTTACTAAATATTTTTGTAATATCTGAAGGACTGGATAGATCTCCAACCAAAATAATTGATTCGCACTTTAGAGTCCGCTGAAATTCAAGCATCTTTGATTTTTTTTCTTCCCTGCATTGCAAGACTAATCTGCATCCTGCTTTGCTTAAAGTTCCAGCTAAAACCTTACCTAAATTACCAGATGCTCCGGTTATTAAAACACTTTTTCCCTGTACATTCCAGGTATCCATAACTGGCTCCTATTCTCTGGTTAATGATAAAATCAAATTTTTAGAATCAGGATATTTCTTTATCATTTCACCCCTTTTATTCAGAGTAAAGTCATCAATGGTAAACCCTGGTGTCATTGTTGTACCAATAAGTGCATAATTCCCACCATCAATAATCCTGGAACCCTGAGTAACACCACCAGGTACAGTAAATTGAGGATGCTCTCCGTTTAAAATATCCTGCCCCATTATTATCTGATCCACTTTACCATTTTTATGGAACAGACTTAGTTCAATGGGATTCCCTAAATAAAAATGATATATTTCAGTGTTAGAAAGTGTATGTAGGGCGGAAAACCCATCAAAGGTATTAATCAGAAGAAAATAAATAGCAGTTCCCAGGGGTCTTCCCTGAGAACTGCTATCGGAAACCCATGTTTGTTTATAAAACCCACCCTCCTGGGCAAGAGGAATGAGTTTTAGTTTTTTTATAATATCTTCCGGTCCTATTAATCCCACATTGTAACAATTTTTCTGACAAGAGCAATAAAATCATCTCTAACTCTGGCTGCTGTTTCCATAACTTCAGAATGATCAAGGGGTTGATCAAGTATTCCTGCTGCCATATTTGTTACACAGGTTATTCCTAAAATATCCATACCTGCATGAGCTGCAACAATTACTTCAGGTACTGTTGACATACCAACTGCATCTGCTCCAAGAATACCTGCCATCCTTACTTCTGCAGGCGTCTCATAGCTTGGACCACCCATAAAAGCATACACGCCTTCATGTAATGGTATATCAAGTAATTTTCCCGCTTCCTTTGCCATCTTTCGTAAAGATTTATTATATGCATCTGACATATCCGGAAATCTTGATCCAAACTCATCCAGATTATGTCCTCGTAAAGGACTGTCCATATCAAAATGAATATGATCTGATATTAACATGAGTGCTCCAGCACTAAAATTTCTGTTTATACCACCTGCTGCATTAGTAACAAGAAATTTTTCTATACCAAGGAGTTTCATAACTCTTACAGGAAATACAACAGTATCATAGGAATATCCCTCGTAATAATGAAAACGTCCCTGCATAACAAGAACTTTTTTTCCTTCAAGAGTTCCTACAACAAGCTGTCCGGCATGACCTTCTACAGTTGATTTTGGAAAACCTGGAATATCTTCATACTTAATTATAGTTGGGTTTTCAACTTCATCTCCCAGAACTCCAAGACCGGAACCCAGAACCATTCCTATTTCAGGTTTAAAATCCAATTTTCCACTAATATAATCTGCTGCCTTTTTTAAAGCTGTCATTCTTTCATCCATTTTATTATCTTTTTCCATGCTCGAAAGGTTCTCCAATAGCTCTTGGAGCCTGTGAAGATTTTGAAAATACCACTAAAGCGATCAATGTCACAACATAAGGAAATGTTTTTAATATAATTCCCGGAATGGAAGCCAAAGCAGGAACAACCTGTGAAACATTGGCAAGAGTTGCAGAAAAACCAAAGAAAAAAGTTGCCCCAAGTATGCCCAAAGGTTTCCACTGTCCAAATATTAATGCAGCCAAGGAAAGAAATCCTAATCCAGCTACAGAACCACTGAATTCACCGGCAATGGTCACAAGCAGTACAGCTCCACCAAGTCCTGCAAACGCTCCTGAGAACATTACACTTATATAGCGAACTAAATATACGTTAACCCCTGCTGCATCTGCAGCATGAGGATGTTCACCACAGGACCTGAGTCTCAATCCAAAAGCTGTTTTATATATAACAATCCATGAAATAAGAAGAATCAGTAAAACAAGCCATGTTGTAATATATGTTTGAGTAAAAAGTAATTTCCCTAATATAGGGATTTTATGTAAAACTGGTATATTTATTCTTGAAAATCCACTCGTAATACGAATATTTCCACTTCCTGTCATATTCCTTGCAATAAAGACCGTCAATGCACCAGCTATCATATTAATTGCCGTTCCACTAATAACCTGATCAGC
>JAQIBN010000120.1 GCA_027859095.1 Spirochaetia bacterium
CAGGAACTTAATCTGTTCTATTGTAATAGTAATAATTGATCCTGTTGCCTGCATAAGATTTTCAACAGCTAGTTCCCATTCATTAGTTTCAAAATAATATTTACCAAGTAAACTATATGCTTTTAAAGAAATTTTACCATGGGGTCTGTATAATTCTATAAATTTATCAAATCCTCTTTTTTTTAATACATCAAGCATTACAATTTTTAAATTAGAATTTAAACTTCCTTCTTTTGATAAATCAATAATTTTCTTTAAATATAAAGTATAATTTACGTAGTCTCCTTGTTTATAATTTATAGCAGCTAAATTATATAATATACGATACTGATCTTCTAACAAAATTAATTGCTTTTTATTTTCGAATGCAAGTTCCAGGTGTTTAATTGCTAAACCATATTCATTTTCTTTGTCTAAAATAAGTCCTATCCACATTTCAGATTCAGGGTTTCCAGGATATGATTCCAATATTTTTCTAAATTGATAAAGGGCTTCTCCATTTTCACCTGATTCTACATTTTGAATGGCATCATCTATTTTTAACCATAAAGGTTTATCATCTGTAATTTCAGTATTTTGAGCTAAAAGATTAAAATTTATAAACATATATAATATTAACAGTATAATGTATTTTATATTCAAAATTCCTCCAACTCCCTGATAAACATCTCAACAGCTTTTGAGGAATCTCCTTTACTTACAACTTTCCCCTTTTTAAAAATAACTACATTATCACCTGAACCTGTAATTCCAAGATCTGCATGTCTGGCCTCACCAGGACCATTTACAATACAACCCATTACTGCAATAGAAATATTTTTTTTAATTTTTTGTAAACTTGATTCTATAGAAAGTAGGAAATCATGAGTATTAAATGAAGCTCGCCCGCATCTTGGGCAGGAAATAATATTAACACCTTGGGATTTCAGCCCTGAAGACTTTAAAATTTCTCTGGCTGCCAATACTTCATTTTTCATTGAATCAGATAAGGAAACTCTAATTGTATCACCTATTCCAGCTCTAATCATTGAATTTAAAGCGATTGAGCTTTTTACAATTCCGGGAATAAGTGGACCTGCTTCGGTAACTCCTAAGTGCAGAGGATAAGAATATTTTTTCGAAAACATTTGATTCGCCATGACTGTACTATCTATATCGGATGATTTTAATGAAAATACTACATCTTTAAAATTCAATTTTTCAAAAATATTTAATTCAATTTCTGCAGCTTCCACCATAGCCTGTGAAAGATCAGCCCGATCTCTTAAAGAGGCAGGTAAAGAACCACCATTAACACCTACTCTTATTGGAATAGACATATCTAAAGCTGCTCTGACAACTTCTTCAACCTTCCATGACGACCCAATATTACCAGGATTTATTCTAATTTTATGAACTCCACCCTCAATACATTTTAATGCAATTTTATAATCAAAGTGGATATCAGCTACTATAGGAATTATACTTTTTTTTGAAATATTAGAGAGAATAGATGCATCTTGAATATCAGGTACTGCAAACCTTACAATATCCGCACCAACTTCACTGAGTTCTTTCAGCTCATTTAAAACTGGTTGAATATCTTCAGTTAAGGGAGACTTCCACATTGTTTGAATAGCAACTGGGAAACCGCTGCCAATAATTAGGTTGCCAATTTTTATAGATTTTGTTTCCATTTAGTTTACATAATGAAGACGTAAAATAATTTCGCGCCTCCATTATAACAATACGCCCTTAAGCCATTGCTCCCATTAAAAATACCATAACAAATAGAGCTACAGTTTCAACAAGACCAAGTACCATAATATAGTTACCAAATCCTTTACCTGTTTCTGCAAGTGCATCAGAAGCAGCAGCTCCTGCTTTTCCCTGCATATACGCAGAAGCACCCATAGCAGCTCCACCAAAAATTCCGGCACCAAGTATCAACCAGTCAGGTGAAGTTGAAGCTAAAAGCGTGTTCATTAGTATGTACCCGTAAATAGTCTGAGTCAGGGGAGCTCCAACAAACGTAATTAGTGTGAAGGGAGCAGGTCTATTCTGTGCATAACATTTTTTCCATGCACCAATAGCTGACATACCAGCAGCACCTGAACCTAAAGCAGATCCAAAGGCTGCAAGAGCAATTGCTGCTCCAATTCCAAATAATCCAAAACTCATAACATATCTCCTTGTTAATGTAATTACTTATCTATTTTATTTTTAAAGGGAATATAATTGTCCCCTGTCCATTCCATACCCAAATGTCCTGAAAACTCCAGAACATTCAAACGTACCCCATGAACAACAACTGATAAAGCAGCCATTGCCAAATTTAATGCATGTCCTAAACCTAATATTAAAATACTTCCAATAATTCCAACTACACCAGTGCCCATATTTGCGGCCATAGAGTTAAAACTACTTGCAACTGCGACAGTAGCCAGACCTACAGCAAAAAGACGAATATATGATATTATATCAGAAAATGCAGAAATTGAATCAAGGAAGGTAGGCATTAATCCTGCTACACCCTTTAATAAACCCTTAAAAAAGTTGCCCTCTTGTTCACTGAATAAAATAACAGCTATTAACCCTGCAAAAATCATATAAACGGCTACACTTGGCATAGGGAATTCTTCTGCACTTAATACAAAATTAAGAACCAGAAAATATAAACCAAGAACCATTGAAAGCCAGCCTAACTGAGAAAAAGCCTTAATAAGAGGTTTCTTTTTCAACATAGAAATAAAATTCCAAATATGTGCTATACTTAGATGAACAGTACCAATAATAAAAGTTAAATGCTTTATATACTGAGCATTTGGTTTATCACTGAAAGAAGTAATTTTATCAATAATAAACATATTTAAAAAAGGTATTTTTGATAAACCAATCGAACCAAACCATGTCCCTGTAATAGCACCCCATATTATTGTGAGAACACTCATCTCAGCTAATAGTTTTACTCCATCAGGAACACTACCGGTTTTCTTTTTAATTTTAAAACCCGCAAAAATAGATATCCCAAGGAATATAGCTCCGTATCCCCCATCGCCTATTATCATTGCAAAAAATATACTAAAAAATATTAAAAAGAAAAAGCTAATATCTTTTTCCCTGTATCCGGGAATTGTTCCAAGGAAGTCAAAAACCGGTTGTATAATTCTAACAACCTTTGAATTTTCAATTAATGTAGGAACCAGATCAGTTTCGTCAGGTTCTTGAAGCATAACAGCCCAGGAATTAGTAATGGCTCCATTCTTTATGAGATCAGCTTTCCCAGCAGGTATAAACCCTTGTAAATATGTTAATGAGCCATCAACAGATAACCCCGAATATATATTCTCAAACTCAATTTCATCTTCAAAGACAGAAAGTAAATTTTCCAAAGAAGATTTTGCATTTGCAAGATTTTCGAGTTCTTTACTTATTTTATCTTTAGATTGATTCTTTGATTCCAATAAAGTATATAGTTCATCAAGACCGATCTGAGGCAGTATAACCTCTTCAAATTTCTGCATTTCTTCAAATGAATTACTAATTATGGCATAATATCCTACTGATTTCACATTAGCTATACTAAATTTTTTAATATTCTCAGGTAGTTCCTTGATATCTGATTTCTTTAATTTATAGAGCTTTATACTTACTCCGTTACTTTTTAATAAAGAAAAATCTTCAGGATTAAAATCACCCCATACCTTAATTCTGTCAATTTCCTTGTTAGTATTTAAGATATCTTCATTTATAGTTTTTAATTCTTCATTTAATCTAATAATTCTTTTAGTAATTTCCAAAGTCTCTTCTTTTCCATAAGAAACTTTTTTCGAACCCTTCTTCTTAATATTAGGAAGACCAGACAAACTTTTTGAAACCAAATCACGTTTATTTTGCAAAGAAGATAACTTTTCGCCTGATCCTTTTATATCTTCCAGATGAACAACACCTAAATCTTTTAATTTTTTAAGAGAATCATTTTTATCTGAATTAAGAAGTAGTAAAAAGATTTTCTTCATTGGTACAATCATTTTTACGACACCTTCACAATTTTGTTTTTTGCCATCTTTCCACGAACAACGGCAGCTGTCTGCTTATCACCAATATAAATTTGTATCTTTCTGATATTAGTTTTTGTATTGGGTATTTTCACTTTTTCAAATAAGTTTACCCTTTGAGTTGTAATACGTAATTCATCACCAAGAAGTTTTATTTGTTCTTTTAGAACCTCAACTTCTGCATCAAAAGCAGCCATAGCCTTAATAGCATCAAGTCCTTTATCAATCCAGAGAGGAAGTTTAAAAATATCATAACTAACCATATCGAAGGTTAATTCCCGGAAAACAGGTATATCTACACCAGCAATATTTCCCATATCTTTATCAATTGTTTTTATTTTTATAAGAGCTGATAAATCCAGTTTCTCACCATAAACTGCAATCCAAACCTGGAGAGAACTATAAAGCTCATCTCTCTGGCTTTCGACTTCTTTGATTTTAATTTCAACCTGACGAATTACCATTTGGAGCTGCTGTTTCTTAAGAATCAATGTTGGTAGATAACGCTGAAAACGCTTCAACGAATCTTTTTGAGATTTAAGCTCATTTTTGGTAAGCTTTATATTAGCCATATACTATCTACTTTCCTTTTCCGAAGGCCAAAATTTATTCAAAAGATCAGTTCTTAATCCTGTTTCATCTGAAGTAAAAGATTCAGCAAGAATTCTCCAACCATTATCCAGTGCTTTTTCAAGGGGAATATTTACTGACAAATCCATCATCTCACTTTCAAACAGCGCACCATATTTTAGAAGTTTTTCATCCCAGTCAGACATTCTAAAACCCATGGACTTCTTTTCCTGTGATTCCTTATAAGCTGCATAAAGTTTGATCATACCATCCATAACAGGCCGGTGATCTTCTCTTGTATCTCCATTTACCATCTGTTTCAGTCTTGATAGTGATCCAAAAGGTTCTATTCTTCCATTTCGTAAATAGTATTGTCCCTCTGTAATATATCCGGTATTATCGGGTACAGGGTGAGTTACATCATCACCGGGCATTGTTGTTACGGCAAGAATTGTAATTGAACCGGCACCCTCAAAATCAACAGCTTTTTCATATCTTGAGGCAAGCTGACTGTAAAGATCTCCAGGATAACCTCTGTTTGAAGGAACCTGTTCCATTGTAATGGCAATTTCTTTCATTGCGTCTGCAAAGTTTGTCATATCTGTTAACAGGACAAGTACCTTTTTTCCTCCCAATGCAAATTTCTCTGCAACTGCAAGACTCATATCAGGAACAAGAAGACACTCAACTATAGGGTCCGCAGCAGTATGAACAAAAAATATTGTTCTACTCATTGCACCTCCCTCTTCAAGGGTCTCCTTAAAAGAGAGATAATCATCATATTTAAGCCCCATTCCACCAAGAATAATCATATCAACTTCTGCCTGCATTGCTATTCTTGATAAAAGTTCATTGTAAGGCTCGCCAGACACTGAGAAAATTGGTAATTTTTGAGATTCAACAAGTGAGTTAAATATATCTATCATAGGTATACCTGTACGAATCATATTCCTGGGAATAATTCGTTTGGCAGGGTTAACCGACGGTCCACCAATATCTATCATATTTTCTGTGAGTTCCGGACCATTATCTCTGGGTTTTCCACTTCCTGTAAAAATTCTACCAAGAAGATTTTCTGAAAAAGAAACCTGCATTGGATGACCCAAAAATCTAACCTCATCTCCTGTAGAGACACCCCGTCCTCCTGAAAAAACCTGAAGGGAGACACTGTTACCATTCATCCGGATGACATTTGCAAGAGACTCACCATGAGATGATGTAACTACTGCCAAATCATTATAGTTTACACCTTCTGCTGATACAGATATTACATTTCCAGATATAGATTCAATTTTACTGTAAACTTTCCGCATTTCGTTATACCGCCTTTCTAAACCTTCTGAAAGATATATGCATCTTCCAGATTGCCGCTCTTTTTAACTTTAATCAAATCAATTAACTCTGTCTCTAGTTTCTTAAAATCATCACTTTGCCATTCAGCTCCGTTATAATCTAAAAATATCTGACGTAATTTATTAAAATATTTTCTTGACTCAGCCTTATTACTTAAATCGAATTTACCACCAAGTATTGTAAGAAGAATATCAAATATATAGTTTTGTCTATCGACACTTACTGAAGCATCGATAGGATCAAAAGAGTTTTGCTGTAAATAAACAAAATCGAGAAAATCAGATTTAAGATATATTAAATAATCTTCTATACTGGTGCCTTCTTCTCCAACTACCTTCATCATCTGGCCAACTTCATTGCCTCTAAAAAGAACAGATCTTGCATAATTAACTTTCTCAACAGGAACAACACTAGGATACTTGGACCAGCTTTCCAAAGGATGAATTGCTGGATATTTTCGGGCATCAGATCTTTCTCTTGACAGACCATGGAAGGCACCAACAACTTTTAATGTAGCCTGGGTAACAGGTTCTTCAAAATTTCCACCTGCAGGACTTACTGTACCACCAATAGTTACAGATCCATACTCACCTGTTTTTAATCTTACAAGACCTGCTCTTTCATAAAAACTGGCAATTGTTGATTCCAAATATGCAGGAAAAGCTTCTTCACCTGGGATTTCTTCAAGACGACCTGACATTTCTCTCATTGCCTGAGCCCAACGTGATGTGGAATCTGCAAGAAGAAGAACATTAAGCCCCATTTGTCTGTAATATTCAGCAAGGGTTACTGCTGTATAAACTGAAGCTTCTCTGGCTGCTACAGGCATAGAACTTGTATTACAAATAATAATAGTTCTTTCCATTAGAGATTTTCCAGTTTGAGGATCAATCAATTCAGGAAACTCTTTTAGTGTTTCAACTACTTCTCCTGCACGTTCACCACATGCAGCAATAATAACTATATCAACTTCAGCATTTTTACTTGTAACCTGCTGTAGCACTGTTTTCCCTGCACCAAATGGACCTGGTATACAGTATGTTCCACCAAGAGCAACAGGAAGAAAGGTATCAACAATTCTTGTTTTTGTAACCATAGGAGCACCAGGTTTAAGTCTCTCAGCATATGCAGTTATTGGTCTTTTTACAGGCCATGTGAACATCATACTTACTGAATATTTATTACCCTTTTCATCTTCGATTATGGCAATTTCTGTATCTACAGTATATTTACCGGAAGATTTTATATCTTTTATTGTATAGCTCTCTGTATATGAGAAAGGAACCATTACCCTGTGTTTAAACTGTCCTTCAGGAACTGTACCCAAAGTGTAAGCGCTTGAGACAGTATCTCCTACTTTTGCAGATGGAGTAAAATCCCATTCAATATTTCGAGGAAGAGCATTAAGATAAATGCCCCGCTGTAGAAAAAAACCACACTGTTCAGCCAGTTCAGGTAGAGGGTTTTGTAAACCATCATAAATTTGGGTTAATAATCCTGGACCAAGTTCAACAGTAAGCAGTTCTCCTGAAAACTCTACAGAATTACCAATTGAAAGTCCTGAGGTAGCTTCAAATACCTGTAGTTCAAGACGTTTACCGGTTATTCGAATAACTTCTGCCTTTAATCTCTGTTCATTGAGAAGAATAAACCCTACCTCATTAAGAGATACCTGACTATCTGTTTCAACAGAAACCATATTTCCATTAATTCCGACAATCTTTCCTAAATTTTTTGCCATTTGAGTTCTCCGCTTATATAGCCAATAAATGAATTTTATGCTTCACGTACTGCCACTTTAATATTTTCATAAATTTTCTGGAAATTATTATTTCCATTTTCTTTTGTAAACATATTTTTTCGCTCAAGGATCTGCAAACGTAATGAATATACTATCAATTTTTCAAGATCAAAAAAATGGCCACTTTCTAATTCATCAAGGAATTGCCATCTTGCCATATCCAATGATTCTTCTGCCTTTAATGGAGAATCTAATTTATAGACAGTTCCTGCTATTGCGGGAGCAACAGAATTACTCTCAACTTCTAAAGTATATGATCCAGATTCAACGCCCAAAGAAACAGCTCTTAATCTTGCCAATTCATTTCTTAATGTGCCTTCCCAAGAAATCCATTTTTCAACAATTGGAATTCCAGTGTTCATATCATTTAAATTGGTAAGAGATATTGAATTAAGAACAGCAAAATCTTTATCTATCAAAGTACTTTTACAGATAGCATTAAACTCGTCAAAGCTTATTACAGAATCACTTTCAATATTCAGAAAGGGCAAAGACGAAACTGTATAATAATACTGATCCAAAACTAAGCCTCCCCGGCCGTTGATTCCTGAAGGAGAGATGCTATTTTAGAATTAAGTAATTCAGACAAAAGTCCTGAAATACCTTCACCAGTAAAATCAAAGTAAGCAGAGCCATCTTTACTGGAAATGCGAAAACCGGAATCAATTCCTGATAAAGGTTTTATTTCCAAATTCCCTTTTATTTCTTTTGAAATTTTTGTTTTCAACCCTGATTCAAGCTTCTTGAGTTCTGCTTCAGGAAGAAGAACAGACATATCTTCCAAATCATTTTTCCAGTTTTTAACAACTGTCATTATCACTGTTTCTAAAAAACTTCCTGTTAAAACTTCATCAACTTCATTCTTTAAAAGTTTTTTAAAAATTTCTTCCAGCTTCTTAGTAGTAGAAATAATAAGATCTCTGCTTGACTGTTTTAATGCCTCATTACCTGTTGCTTCAAATCTGGCGGCATCAGCATTGGCTTTATCCCGAGCCTCTCTGGCCTGGGATTCTGCACCGGCAATTATTGCTTCAGCTTTCTGCTCTGCCTGTCTAATAATTTCTGCTGCCTGGTCTTCTGCTGTTTTAACGCCTTCAGATTTGATTTTTTCAATCAATTCCTTTAATTGTACATCCATACTTTCCTCTCAGAGCCTTTAATTGAATATGATGTTAATACTATATAATTAATATTGTTTAATCAACTGAACTTTTTTAATTTGATCAGATAATTGATTTTCAGCAAATTTCATCCATATATCTAAGAACTTTTTTAACTTTACCTTCCATATAAATATGAACAGCTCCGGGGATCCCTTCAAAACTGTTAATTAAATCGATAACGGCAATGCTTGCACTATCGAGAGACAGATAATCTGAATCTGAAAGCTCCATAATTTTAGCGTGAATAAGAAGCATATCTGTTAGCTCCCGTTTTAAAAGGGAACTATTTTCAAGCATTATATGTTCTGTAATTTCGTGGTTCTTATATCTTTCTGCTATAGATCCAATAAGAGCATCTATACCTTCTTCAAGATCAGAAAACTCTATGGATAGAATATTGAAAAATTTCTTTACTGCCATGAATTAACTTTAATAGTATTAGACTAAATCTGCAAGTAAAAAATTTTATTAGTTTTTATCAGTATATTCCAACCCAAGTTCTCCAAATATCTTAAAAACGTTACCATCCTTTTCAATATTGATAGTTCTTTCAGGATAAAATTGAATTAATAGGCGTTTTAGTTCTGCTATAACTTTACCATATATTTGCAGTTTTATATCTTTAGGTATTTTTGAGAGTGTAACCATTGTAACATCTACGACCCAGCCTCTACCAAAACGAGACCCAAATCCAGCAGAAAATGATGCTCCTATATTAAATAGACCATCACTGGATTTATTTGCAGTATGACCTCTCCCTGGCCTGGCAGGATGAAGGGGATATAAATGACCATACTTATCTTCCAGATGATCATCGATAACATCAAATATTTTTCTAAGAGTATGTTCCCATTCTTTAATATTTGGGTTATTCATAGATTACAATCCATTCATCAGGTTCAGTTAAATTAAAAGTATCTACTATTTTTATATTATAGCTGGCTTCCAAAGGATTATCAGATAAAAGACCTCTATTAGATTCCTTTACTACACCAGGTAATGAAACAATGATATCAGCACTTTTATTACTGTATAATTCTGAAAAAAGGTTTAATGTCTCTGAACTGATAATTTCGGGAAAAGGGTTGAAAATTACAAGTTTAAATATACCTTCTTCTGTCAGATCTATACTAAAT
>JAQIBN010000139.1 GCA_027859095.1 Spirochaetia bacterium
GGTTTTTTGCTGCAGAAGCTATTCTTGTGAAATCCGGGGAAAAAGTTTTAGCCATAATTTTTACCTCTTTTATTAATTATATTATGTCAGAAATATGATATTTCATATCACCGCAGACTCTCGTACAACCAGCCGTGGAGCAATTTTATGTTCAGGTTTTGCTTTCTCAGGGTTGTGTATCATTTCAAGTAATTCCATAGCGGCAATAATCCCGATATCCTTAATGTTCTGGGATATAGTAGTTAATGGAATTCGGCAGAAGGATGATAGTTTGATGTCATCATATCCCATAACAGAAACCTGGCCGGGTATAGATATTCCTATCTCCAGTAATTTTTTTATAACCCCGATTGCAACATTATCGTTTGTAACAAAAAGAGCTGTTTTTATTTCAGAAAGATTATTCCTGGTCTTGAGCACAGATGCTATTTCATAGCCCTGCTCAAATGTATTAATATTTTTGTAGTGAATTGTACTGTCCCATTTTGAAAACTTTTCTCTAAAACCCTGGACTCTGTAGTCAATTGTTTGATGTGGAAAACCTGTAATTAGAATATTTAGAGGTCTGTTCATTTTATTAAAATAATCAGCTGCCAGTTTTCCTCCCGCATAATTATCACAGGATATATATGCTATTCCTTTTGTCTTTGGAATGATATTTATCAGCAGAAAAGGGATATCACAGTCTTTCAGTAATCTTATTGATTCAGACTCATCAGATACAGGTGAAAGGATAATTCCATCAACACGGCTGCTTATCAGCTGTTGAACAAGCTCCAGTTCTTTTTCTTCATTCCACTTTGAGCTTGAAATTTGCATTGAGTAGCCTGCCTGGCTTATTATTCTGTCAAAGCCGTCTGCAACTTCTATAAAAAAAAAGTTGGATAGCTCCTCGATAATAATTCCTACTGTGTTTCTGGAAGATCCTGCCAGGCCCTGGGCAAGTTTATTTGGGACGAAAGAATGATATTTCATTATCTGCAATATTTTTTCTTTTAACTCCGGTCTGACCTTCGGAGAGTTTGATAGAACCCTGGAAACACTTGCCTTTGAAACACCAGCTTCCTTCGCGATATCTGCAATGGTCATATGTTTTTTCTTCATCCCGGTTTTTTCTTCATGCAAAGAAATAATTTTCTATGATCATGCAGAGGGTATGATATACAGGAAGGTGAAGCTCCTGAATTTTATAAGTCTCAGTTTCTTTCACTTGAATACACACATCACATATTTCTGAAAGACTACTATCTTTTGAACCCGTTAAAGCAAAAGTTTTCAAGCCCATGGCTTTTGCTGATATAGCGGCAGCGGTAACATTTTTTGCATTTCCTGATGTAGAGATACCCCATAGTACATCGCCTGGTTTTCCTAAGCCCATAACCTGCTGGGCAAAAATTAAAGAAGGGTCAACATCGTTAAGAAAAGCTGTTATTAAAGACGCATGAGTACTAAGTGATATTGCAGGAATGCCCTGTTGGAGGAGTTCTCCCATCTCCCTTCCTGGTTCTCCTGCGATGTTTTTTAGTGCATCTTTTTGTTTTTGTTTAAGTGGCCTGGAATGTATAAATCCCTTCATGAGTTCTCCCACGATATGGTCTGCATCGGCAGAACTGCCGCCGTTTCCACAAATTAGGAATTTACCTCCATCCTTAATTGATGTAATTAATAAATCTGAACCTTCGTTAATATCTTTTCGGCATTCAGAAAGTACCGGGTAGCGGAGTATTAAATCAGAAATGAAATGCTCTGTTCTTTTTTCTTTATTCATATAATTTATCCTTGATTTCTATCGACTAAAATTGATTCCTGATACTTATTGTCTACCATTTTATCTTTTTTTAGTCTTTGATAAAGATGAAGTAGAAAGTCCCTATTGTCAATTGAAGTATAATCTATTGGACAAGCCATACGGTTAAATGTTTTCATAAAGCGAAGGTAGTAGGCAGGATTATCTATAGGAGGCTCACCCTTTGACCAGTCCCATGTTGCTTCCTGAAGGTCTACTACATGGATATTACAGTTTTTAATATCAGATCCTTCCTGCTGGGCTGTATTTCGAGCCATTGATAGCGCTTTTTCAAAAATCATAGGAGACATTACAGCAGAACCAATAGAGAGGTATACTCCTCCTTCGAGTCTGGATACAGAATTTACGAAGGCCAGAAAATCTCTTTCTGCGCATCTTCCTATAGCGGCGCCTCTATTTGCTCTATGGGTGTATATAATGTCATGTCCAAACATTGGATGGCTTGTGAATGGGATTTCATTTTGGAATGCCTTAGATTGAATACTGTATTCAGAAAAGGGGTGTTTTATTTCATACCATCCGGGGCTTATAGCTTCGGTCTGGATAAGTTCCAAAAAATCAGCTGCAGCAGCTCTCTTCCATAGAGGGTTATCATTGTTTTGGTTTTTGAGTATTGCCCCAAGTTCCTTCTCTGAAGGGATATTCAGCCCTTCTTTATGAATCATCGATCCAACAGCTTCCCCGTAACCTAACCCCTGGTATGAACCTGCCATGATAGCTAGGTTGATATACATTCCTGTTTCTTCCCAGGTTCCAAATTTACCTTCCTGTACATTTTCTTTTACATCCTCGGAGCTTAACCCTTGATATGCAAATTCCCAGTCGTGTATAACTCCGGCACCATTGGTGGCTAAATGTGTTACCCATCCCTCTTCGATGAGGGCTGCCAGAATTCTTCCAAGACCATTTTTTATTGTATGTGCTCCGAATGCTAGGATGACTGATTTGTTTTTCCGTCTTGCTTTTTTTATCTCTGCTGCAATATTATCCAGCCGATCCAGCACAGTTCCTGAAAGAGATTCTGGAGCAGTATCTGGGTGAATGCTGGTTTCAACTATTTGTACCTTGCTTTTCCTTGACTGAAGGGGATAATATTCCATTTTATATCTATCAAAGTATTTCATTTTTTATTTTCCCCATCCAAGGTATTCACTTAATGAAGGTATCCATGAAAAATCAGGTATCAGAATTTGGGCGCCACCCAAAATCAGCCTGGATCTTTTTTCAGGGTTAATACCGAATCTTCTTTTTTCGTCACTTACTAGACCAATTCCTGTAAAGCCGCGTTTTGCCGACTCTCTCATCTCTACCGGACCATCTCCGAAGACATAACATTCTTCCGGTTTTATTGTTTTTGGAAGTTCTTTTACTATTGTTTCAATTACTATTTTCTTGGGGTCACTATTGATATCTCCTATTGAACCGAAAATTCCGCCATCAAAATAATCTGAATAACCCAGTATTTTCGCTTCCCTGCGGACATCCTCCTGGTCGGTGCCGCTTGCCAGATACATTTTTACATTATTGTTCTTGAGGAACTCGAGAAACTGTATTGAGCCCTTAATGCTCAGGTCGCTAAGGTTAAGTTGGCCCTTTTTGAATAAATTAATTCTTTCGTCCACCATCTTAATTAGTTTTTTATTGTAGATTTGCTTGTATTCCAGGGGGGTCAGGATCTGCCCCTCCGGAACAAAGCCAAATGAGCGTACCATATCCATAAGATGATGCATCTGAATAATTGTCTGTATGCCAGTTGTCTTTTCAATCATTTCAACTGCAGCAACTTCAATTTTTTTTAGTTTTTCCATTGAAACGGTTGAAAGGGAATTTCCTAAAATTGCCTTTATGCATAGTTCCTTCATTATTGGATCCCATCCCTGTCTTAATGTGGAAATAGTCCCATCGTGGTCGAAGATGGCCACCCGAGGGAAGCCTGCCTTTTTAGGTATGATGATTTCAATGGCTGTGTTCTCAAAATATCTGGCTTTTCTGGCATCTTTTGCCAGTTCAGGCATATATCTGTAGTCAGGTGAGGCACCCATTTTCAGTACCTCATTAACAGACGGATGTCCTGTTTCATGAAGTTTTGTTACGGAAACACTGGCTGAAAAATTGCCAATTTTCAACGCTTCCTTCATGCTGGATCCCGAAGCAAGGGTTAGGGTTAAACCTGCCAAAAAGGCATCTCCTGCCCCGACAGTATCTTTCTGACCTACAAGGTTGATACCTGCTACTTCCTGAATCTCCCCATTATGATCTACAGCAATTGCCCCCTCTTCCCCGAGTGTAACAACAACAGCTTTGTTCCAATGGGAATTGAGCCATTTGGCTATACCTTTATTATCAGGAAGGGTCTTTCCCTTTTTGTTGATGCCGGTAAAGAGACTTCGAGCCTCCTGGATGTTAAGTTTACGAATACTTCTATTATAAACATCGTTCAGGTGCCGGCAGTCGGTGATCCATAGACATTCTTTTTCATATTTTTCAATTAAACTTGAAAGACCCTGCTGGAAAACCTCATTATGATAACCATGAATAATCTGCTCATTGATAATGACTGCATTATAATTCTTTAGATTAGATTCAAGATCTTTTAAGAGTGCCTCAACTATTAAAGGCTTAACCTGATTAAAGTTACCTATATCATAGCGTGGTTCTTCCAGACCATTTTTATATACTTTGTGATAAACATGGGTGTTCCAGTCAGCTTCCTGGGTTTGTATATGATTACAGTTTACACCGGCTTTTTTCAATATTGATTTTAGGCTGTGCCCGAATGGATCTATTCCAAGGACACCATATATATCGACCCTCGATGCACCCAGGGTTTTTAAATTTATAGCAACATTACCCGCACCTCCGGCTTCATGTTTGAACTGAGTGACAGAGTTTGTCGAGATACCTGTTTCCAAGGAGATTTCACTTTTTTCATCTGTAAGAAAATAGTACATATCAAGCCCGATATCTCCAATAACAGCAATGGATGTACCCTGGAATTTATCGATCAGTTTGTTCAAATTATCCATAAAGTTTCCTTGTCTAATATTTTTATACTAAAAATTATTATCTTTTATATTAAATCTGTCAATGATACCGGATACAATTTTGAAAAATATTATTGCTCTACAGTAGTATATATCGATTTATATCTCAAATTACGGGAAATTCTAATGATACCGGTTACATTTTTTTGTATGAAATTTATAATTATTTCGTCAGAAAATATAATTTAATGATTTATTTGTGATAGGGTTTATAATGATTCATTGATGGATGATCAAACTATTATTTGAAATAAGGAGGTCTAATACATTGACTTCAAAAGAGCGTGTTTATGCTGCCCTGAAAAGAGAATCTCTCGATAGAATTCCCATATTTATGTGGTTCCATCCGGAAACAGCAAGACTTTTATCAGAATATCTTGATATCCCAGTCGGCCATCTAGATGATGTCATGTTTAATGATATCAGGCAGGTTTGGGTTGGGAATAACTATGCAATGGAAGGGTTTTTTCTGAAAGAAGGGGAGACTTATCTGGATTACTGGGGCATAGAGTGGGTAAAGGAAGGATTTTTCAATCAAATTGCAAAGTACCCGTTAATAGATGCTGATGAAGATATAATTCAGGATTATAAATTCCCCTATAATAAAATACCTGCACTAGTTGATAATTTATCCTCTTTAGAATGCAAATCATCAGATTACTTTATAGGCTGCGATATTTCACCAAGCCTCTTCGAGATGTATAACAGACTTCGGGGTATGGAAAACTCCCTTATGGATATTGCCCTTTATCCGGAAATGTTTGCATCTATAATGGAAAAATGCGCTGATTTTAACCTGGCTTTGGCAAATAAAGCTGTCAATCGGCTTTCTCTTGACTGGTTATGGACTGGAGACGATGTGAGTGGCCAGAATGGAATGATGATGAGTCCAAAAAGTTGGCGTGAGCGCATAAAACCCCAGCTGGCCAGGCTGTTCAATTTTGGCAAGTCTCATGATTTATGGGTGGCATATCATTCCTGTGGGTCTATACCGGATATCATTCCAGATCTCATCGAAATAGGACTGGATGTTCTTAATCCCATTCAGAGTAACTGCCCGGGGATGGATCCTGCAAGGCTGAAAAGGGATTTCGGCAAAGATCTTACATTTATGGGTGGGATTGATACCCAGGATCTATTACCAAAGGCGACGGTTCTTGAAGTTCAAAGAGAGGTAGGCAAATTACTGGAAACTCTGGCTCCAGGGGGAGGTTATATCCTGGCTGCATCACATACTATTCCGCCGGAGACTCCATTGGATAATATTTTTGCTATGTACAGTTCAGCTGATGTATCCCGTGAAATGATACTGGACAAGGCAGGGGATGTCCGAAAAGCATTGACCAATTAATACTGATATACAGGGAGAAAACTAAATGAAAAATCTTCTAATTGGGATAGACATTGGCGGTACCAAATGCGCTGTTGTACTTGGGAACACTGTACCGGAGATACTTCATAAAGTAGAATTTCAGACAGAT
>JAQIBN010000173.1 GCA_027859095.1 Spirochaetia bacterium
GTATCAGACAATTTTTATATTAATAGATTTAATTAAATTAAAGTCAAAAAAATATATCAATCTGGGGATAATAATAGCTGGGGAATTGATAATTATTTTAATGTTTATTCTTGTTAAAACGATTATGGTAGTTACTATGCCAGTATACTGAAAAATACAAAATAATGAAACAAAAATTAGAGGTGTAAAATGGCTATAAAAGCAGTTAGAGGAGCTATCCAAATAGATAATAATAGTGTTAAGGCCATAGAAATAGGTGTTGTAAGGCTTATACAAAAAATATCAGCAGTTAATAATATTTTTATAGAAAATATTATAAGTATTATTTTTTCACAAACAAAAGATCTTGATGCTTTGAATCCTGCAGCAGCTTTACGAACTATAGGTTATGAAGCCACTCCTCTTTTTTGCACAACTGAGCCTGATATTATTGGTTCTATGAACAGAATAATAAGAGTTTTAATTACTGTTGATACCATGCAAAGTTTAAAGCCTGTTTATCTGGAAGGTGCAAAAAAATTAAGACTGGATTTAGTAATTGATGGAAAATGATGATGTGAAGCTTAAGACATCTCTTGAAGTTGCCAGAATATCAATTTCATGTAAAATTATAGAATCAATATTTATAGATCTTGGCAAAATCATTATTCAAGGTATAAGTACCGGAGAAATAGAGGATTTTTGCATAAAATCAATGAATAAAAAACAGGCACATTCCTCTGCGTTTGGTTATAATGGATTCCCTTCAACAATTTGTACTTCTGTTAATACAGTAGCTGTCCATGGACTTCCAGGTAATTATAAACTTAAAGACGGGGACATAATTACCGTGGATATTATCCTAAATGTTGATGGTTGGCATGGAGATGGTGCTTATACATATTTAATAGGAAATGTTAGTAATGATCTTCAACGGTTATATAAAGCTGCTAAAGAAGCTACTAATGCGGGAATTAAAGCTGCCAGAGCAGGGCAAAGAATAGGTGATATCGGTTTTGCTATTTCAGCTAGTGCAGCTCGATGGGGTTGTTCTGTTATTGAGGAATTGGCTGGTCATGGTATAGGTCTTGATGTCCATGAGGATCCTGTTATTCTTTCAATAGGTGAATTGAATGTTGGATTACCTATTGTCCCCGGAATGGTTTTTACTATAGAACCTGTTTTAACATTAGGCTCTGGACAAATAACTACTCTCGATGATACCTGGTCAATAGTTACTTCTGATGGTCAATATACAGCACAATTTGAGCACACTATAGCAATATTTGGTAAGAGAACAGAGGTGTTAACCAGCCCCAATTTAAGCTACAATTTTGTAATTTAAATTTAAAAAGTAATCTTCCTTGACATAATTTTCTAAAACTATTATGTTCATCGAATCAGAAAATGCCGCCTTAGCTCAGCTGGCCAGAGCACGTGACTTGTAATCTCGGGGTCGTCAGTTCGAATCTGACAGGCGGCTTGACTATAGCATTTTCTTTATGTTAAAGTTTTTTATTCTGGGGAGGTTCCCGAGTGGTCAAAGGGGGCAGACTGTAAATCTGTTGGCTACGCCTTCGAAGGTTCAAATCCTTCTCTCCCCATAGGGATCTTTCTTTCGGGAAAGATCCTTTTTTTATGCCTTTATAAAAAGATGGAGTAAATGGCGGCTTTTGTTTGAGTGAACTTTTTTATGAAAGTGGTCTTAAATTTGAATGTACTCAATGTTCAAAATGTTGTCGATTTGATCCTGGTTTTGTTTTCCTGTCATATAATGATCTTGATCGTTTAGTAAAATATTTTAAAATGTCTGAAAATGATTTTGTTAAAAACTACTGTCGGAAAATCGATATGGGTGAACACACACGGTTAAGTTTAATTGAAAAATCTAATTATGACTGTATCTTCTGGAGTAATGGTGGATGTGAAGTTTACAAATCCAGGCCCCTTCAGTGTCGTAGTTACCCTTTTTGGAAACCTTTTCTTTTAAACAAAGAGGCCTGGGAACTTGAGTCAAAATCTTGTCCAGGGATGAATTATGGAAAACTTATTACTAAAGAAAATATTGAGGAATGGTTGAAATTAAGGGATACAGAGCAGTATATTTCATTTTAAGAATTTATTAATGGAGAATTTATTATGAAAATCAGGTTTTGGGGTGTACGAGGGTCAATTCCAACACCTTTGTCATCAAATCAGATACAAAGAAAAATATCTGCTGTTGTTCAAAGAATACAAACAGATGATTTAAAATCTCCTGAAACAAGAGAGGCTTTTTTAGCCACTTTACCAGATAATATTTTCGGCACAGTTGGTGGAAATACCACTTGTGTAGAGGTTCGTCTCAGCGATGATACCATCATTATTTTTGATGCCGGATCTGGTTTAGCCCGCTTAGGGACTCATCTCCATCATGAAAATAATCATATTAGAGACTACCATATATTTTTCACTCATTTCCATTGGGACCATATACAAGGATTGCCTTTTTTTTCTCCTCAGGTTTTTAATCCTGAGTGTAGAATAAATTTTTATAGTCCAATTCCAGAATTTAAAGAAATATTAAGTGGACAGATGAAACCTCCATACTTCCCTATCACTATAGATATGTTTAGTAATAATATCCATTTTAACGTATTGGAAGGTGAAAATATTAAAATTGGGAAATCCAAAATAAACTGGAGAAGGATGAAACATCCTGGAGGCTCATTTTCATATAAAATAGAAGAAAATTTTAAAACTATGATTTTTTCTACAGATACAGAACTACAAAATAGTGATTTTGAAAAAAATAATAAAAATATTAATTTTTATAAAGATACTGATCTAATTATACTTGATACTCAGTATACTTTAGATGAAGCTATAGAAAAATATGACTGGGGACATTCATCTTACAGTCTTGCTGTTGATTTTGCATCTGCCTGGAATATCAATAAGCTAGTTTTGTTTCATCATGATCCTCTTTACGATGATAATAAGATGGATAGTATATTTAAATCTGCAAACTGGTATAAAAAATATCAGCAGAATTCTAATATTGAAATAATGTTAGCCAGGGAAGATCTTGAGATATCCTTATAATGAATATAGACGGTAATGAATTAATTGCAATATATCTGTTATTGCAGGATAATGAAAAAAAACTCGACAATATTCAACAATCAATAAAATACAAAGCCGAAAAAGAAATATTTAAATATCTATCTATTGAAGAAATGGAATCTATCGGAGAGTTATATGCAAAGAAAGTTGATGTTTTTAGGAAAAAGATGTAAATTCAAGACTATGAAAAATATTAAAATTATTATGATGGTAATGTACTTAACTCTATGTTCAGCCTTATGGATATCTGCAGATGATGGAACCAGATCTAAAGATTTTTATTCCCCATATTTTCTTGGTGGCACAGCAAGTGTAACTCAACTTATATCTCCGCAATCAGAGGCACTAAATCCAGCTGCAGGTGGACGTACCCAAAGAGTTACATTAGATCTTAGTTATATCGGAATAGTAGGTGAGGAAGGGGATATTACTGGCTTTAATGGACATGGTATAAATATAGGTAATACAGTACCGACAAAAGCTGGTGTATTCAGCTGGTCCGGTCATTTTCTTACTTCTCAGTATTCTTCTGTTTATGCTGATCCTACCTTTTCATTGAATGGATCCTTTTCTAAGGAACTTTATCCTGATTTTCTTGTCGGAGCTGGTGTCAAGTTCGCGGGCTCTATTGAACCTGGAGTTTCAGCTATGGCTGATCTTGGTGTCATATCATTAATTGGCAATCTTGGCCCCTTTAAAGATTTCCGTTGGGGAGTTGTTTTACAGGATTTAGGATATTCAGGAATAAGCACTGCTTATCCTGATCCTTTTTCATTGAGTGGAGGTTTACATACTAATCTGCTTGATACTAATCTGTTTAAAATAAATGCATATGCCGATCTGGGCCTAATTGGATTAATTGATTTCAAAACTATTATTCTTACACTAGGTTCAGAAATAACTTTTAACGATACAATTACTTTAAATATTGGATCAAGATTAGATTCCTATGATTTAATAAATAATAATCCATACAGTATAATCCCTTCTATTGGTCTTCATTATTCTTTTAAAACAAACATAACAGAAGAAAGTACTTTTTTAGGTATTACTGATAGAGGTTGGAATAAAAATGAGGTAAATGTTCACTCTGGATTTTCCATGATCTCGCAAAATCTTTGGGCAGCAGGTCTTGGTGTAAATATTCCATTAGGTTTAATAGATAAACAGGCTCCTGTTATTAAACTTGATATTTCCGGCTTTGAAACTGAAGAAAATCCAGATAGTGCAGGTAATATTGATAAGGAAGATGATACTGTCAGTTTTTATTCTGATAAAAAAAATCCAGTAAAATCAAGTATTCTTAAAACTACATCTATGGTTAGATCAGAATCAAAAAAATTCTCTGGTAAAAATTATAATATTACAAAAAAAGTAGAAAATGGAGATATAAAATACACTGGCAGGTATGATAAAAGATATATAGAATCAGGTATTTCTTTTTATATTTCTCCAAATAATGATGGAGTTAAAGATGATTTAACATTTCCTATAAATATATCTGATACAAGATATTTAAAAGGATATGCATTTATTATAAAAGATATTGATGGCAATATTATTAGAGAGATACGAAATAAAGAAAATAGAGTTGAAAATCAAGGGTTTACCGGTTTTTTTGACAGGCTTTTTTCTATAGAAAGTGGCATTGAAATTCCTGAAGAATTTAGATGGGATGGTCTTAATGATAATGGAATGACAGTAAGTGACGGGATCTTTTATTTTTCAGTAGAAGCCTGGGATGATAATGGAAATATTGGCCGATCAGATAGTTTTGCAATTGTAATTGATTCAAAATTACCTGATTTGGAATTAATTGATCCAAAAGAGGATCTTAAGATTTTTTCACCAAACGGAGATAATAATAAAGATACTTTTAAAATATTCCAAACAGGATCTGATGAAGATTTATGGGAAGCTTTTATACTTGATTCCTCTGGAAATAAAGTAAAAACATTCAATTTTATAAATGATGTACCTCTGGATATTGAATGGGATGGTACAAATGATTCCGGGAATATGACATTAGATGGTGTTTATTCATATAAAATAAGTTCTTTGGATAGAGCTGGAAATTATTTTAATCAGGAAATTAGTAACATTATTAAAAATACTGAAGAAACACCAATATCAATCAATATTGATAAATCTTTTTTTAGCCCTAATAATGATATGATATTGGATACCCTGATATTTACCCCTGATATTCCTGTTTCAAATGGAATATTAAATTGGAATATAATAATTTTGGATTCCTATGGAACTACCCGGCGTAAAATTAGTGGAGATGGATCTTTACCGGAAAATATTCTTTTTGATGGAAGAGATTCAGATGGTATAATACTTGAAGAAGGAACCTATAGTTGTAAAATTGATGTTTTATATATAAGTGGTAATCATCCCGATTCAGTTTCTCCCATATTTAATATAGATGTAAGTTCTCCTGTAGCAACTGTAAAAAGTAATAGTTCTATTTTTTCACCTAATGGGGATAATCTTAAAGATGAAATTATTTTCTATCAGGAGTCATCTACTGAATTAATCTGGACTGGTTTAATAAAATCTGAAGATGGAAAAATTGTTGATGAATTTCAGTGGTTTCCTGCTGCGGATCCTATAGTAAATTGGAATGGAACTCTTCCCAACGGAAGACTTTCTCCTGATGGAATTTATACTTATCAATTACTCTCAATTGATCGTGCTGGAAATGCAGGACAATCTGAAATTGTTGAGTTTACTTTAAATACAGAAGAAACTCCTTTAATACTTACTACGGATTTAAAATATTTTTCACCAAATGGAGATTCGGTTCAGGATAAGATATCTTTAATTCCAGATCTCAAAGTGATTGAGGGAATTGCTTCATATTCTCTTGATATTCTGGATTCTAAATCTAGTATTATAAGAAATTTTTCAGGAACTACTAATTTACCAGATAAATTTTTATGGGATGGTATTCGCTCTAACGGTAGGGTGGCTGAAGATGGAACATATGTGGGTAGGATTTCAATTATATATAAAAAGGGCAATGCCCCTACCTCTCAATCACATGAATTTGTGATTGATACTGTTTATCCTGAGATTTCAATTTCATCAGAATATATTCTTTTTTCACCTGATTCTGATGGCAAAAAAGATATTCTGGAAATTAAACAAAACTCAAGTTCCGAAAATCTATGGTTGGCAGAAGTTAGTTTAAATGATGGTAGTATTATCAGAAAATATTTCTGGAAAGGCCTTGCAGATAATTTTAGTTGGGATGGTAAAGATGACTCAGGGAATTTATTACCAGATGGTAAGTATAAATATTTAATATATTCAAGTGACAAGGCTGGTAATAAGACATCTGCACAAATTGAAAATATTAATATTGATACCAAACTTACTGCAATATTTCTAACTGTAAGTGGAAAATATCTCTCTCCTACTGGTAATGACCTTTTTGAAGATTTAGATTTTTCTACTATAGTTAATAATAAAAACGGTCTTGAATCCTGGTCATTAAAAATGATTCATGAAAATGGAAAAG
>JAQIBN010000211.1 GCA_027859095.1 Spirochaetia bacterium
ATTGTTCTCTGAGGTTTTAACATAAATTTAATTCAAATAAATAAGGAGTTTCAAATGAAAAAGGCAATACTATTTTTAGTAATTTTGTCCCTTGCACTAGTACCATTTCTGATGGCAAATGGAGGTCAGGAAGAAGTAAAAGCTGTTTCTGATTGGACAAAGGATGAAGTTACAATGAAAATTGAGGGGATGGGATGGATACTATCAAAGTTTCCTATTCAGGAAGCCGCTGACAGGTTTATGGCTGATCATCCTAATGTAACTGTCGAAGTTTCTTCCAATCAGGACAATGAGCTGAATAGTTATATGTTGAACTGGAGTACAGGTGATGCTGATGTAGATCTTGCTTTTGGAGGAGCTGCTCCTCAGGTTGGAAAATTAGCAGCAAAGGATCTGTTAATGCCCTGGAACGATTTTTACTCAGGTGATTTTGATAAGGGGAATTTTCTTTCTCATTCTGTAGAGGTTGTAAACAAAGCCGGAGAATATTTTGCAATTCCTTTTATGGAAGAAGCTATGTCCCTTCAGGCTAATAAAGCCGTTATGAGAGAAGCTGGATTGGTAAATGCTGATGGTTCTCCTATGTTTCCAAAAAATCTTGATGAACTTGCAGAGTTCGCAAAAAAAATGACTAAAGGCAGTGGTGAAGTAAAAGATGTTTACGGCTTTTCCTGGAATTTTACTAACTTTGGTGATCAGCAGATGATGGCTGCTGTTAATGCTCTTGGCGGTAAGGCTCATAATGCGGACAGCAGTCCTAATTTAAATGCACCTGAGTACCTTGACATATTCAAGTTTATTGCCAAAGTAAATCTGGACGGATGGGCTACAAAAGGAACCATTTCAGATACCAATGCAGGCCGAAGTGGTCTTAAAGCAGGAACTGTTGCTATGATTTTTGAAGCAGCATCCCGTGCAATTGAAGCAAAAGAAACCCTTGGGGATGATGCTATTATGATTCCGTTCCCTGGAATGGTAGAAAATGGTACTTTTATTTATGCTCATTATGCTTATGTGCCAAGAAATTCAAAGGTACAGGAAGTTGCCAAGGCATTTATGAGGGAACAAGTTTTGACAAAAGATTTTGCTTCTTTTGGAGCTGAAAAGTATGGTAAATTACCTTCGTTTATTCCTTTGTACGATGGTTTAAGTTCTGATTTTGAAAAGATTAAAGAATGGATGGCCTTACCTGGAACTATTGGTGATCAATCATGGGTTGAGGGTTCTAAGTTAAATGCTCTTTTCTTTGAGCTGGAACAGATGGTAGCTACTGGAGTAATTACACCTGAAAAAGCAGTTGCACGTCTGGTGAAGGAAGGGGGAGCTTTAAATCTCTCAGTGGTACAATAACAATAAAAACTTTGCAGGAGGGCAGTGCCCTCCTGCTTTTTAAACTGAGGATAAGTTAATGAAATCTTTAAAACAAGGGAAAAAAATAAGAGATAATATTGTCGGCTGGCTGTTTGTGCTCCCTGCTTTTGTTTTTCTATTTTCTTTTATGATATACCCAATCAGTCGAACATTTATCTTAAGTTTTCAGAAATTTAACTTTGTTTACGATAGTAAGCCGGTATTTGTGGGTTTGTCCAACTATGTAGAGGCATTAAAAACACCATCGTATCTGACAGCTCTTAAAAATACATTACGTTTTACTCTATGGTATATTCCTGTAATAATAGTTCTTGGTTTTCTATTCGGCTATATCATAACACTTCCAAAACTTTTCAGTTCAAAGCTGGCCAAGATAGTTCTTTTTGTGCCAATGGTTATTCCAATTTCAATGTCCTGTTATATGTTTCTATTTATTTTAAATCCTCAATGGGGTTTAGTGAATAGTTTCCTTGCAAATACTATCCACTTACCTATGCTGGTGCGGGACTGGATGAATGATCCCCGCTATGCTTTGAAGATTATTATTGTTGTAACAGTCTGGCAGCGGATCGGTTTTATCTCTCTGCTTTTTATGTCAGGTATTCAGGGTATTTCTTCAAGCATCATGGAAGCAGCCATAATTGATGGTGCCTCTGCAGCCCGAAGAATGTGGTCTATCGTTTTACCAAATCTTAAGGAGACTTTTCAGATTGTAGGTATTTTAGCGATTATTACTTCCATCAAACTTTTTGCTCAGGTTGTAGCAATGACTGGTGCTCTTGGTCCGAATAGTGCAGGTGGTCCGGCAAATTCCACACTTACCCTTTATGTGGCTACATGGAAAGCTGCTTTTATCAATTTTGATATGGGAGTTGGTTCAGCTATGGGTTATCTTATGTCCCTTATTATATTCCTTCTATTTGGACTAAATTTTATGTTAACAAAATCGGAGAGAGCCTGATATGAAAACAAGACAAAGAATCCTGCATTATACCGGAGAAGTGGTACTTATTTTGTTTCTGGTGATTTTTTTAATTCCTTTGATACAAACTTTTTTTACAGCTCTCAAACCGGATATAGAAATTTATAAAACGCCAGTTCATATTTTTCCTCAGCATTTTTCCAATGTTCATTACTTACATGTATTCACCAGGCTTTCAAAAGATTTTATATCATTCTTTAAAAACTCTGTGGTTATAACAACAGTTTCCGTGTTTTTAATCCTTGGTCTGGGATCTCTTGCTGCTTTTAGTCTGGCCCGGATAGATTTTGTAGGGAAAGGTTTCATAATATTTTTCATTTCTCTTATCTTATCTATTCCTTTAATAATAACTGTTATTCCAATTTTTATGATGGAGACAGCAATGGGTATTAAAAATAGTAATTTGGGCCTTATTCTTCCATACACAGCAGTTTATCTTCCGATACCATTATTTATTATTTACAATAATTTTTTAAAGGTACCGACAGAACTTGAAGAATCAGCTTATATGGATGGTGCCAACAGACTTCAGATTTTTACAAAAATATTTTTGCCTCTTATTCAGGGTGGTCTGATAGCTGCGGCTATAATTACGTTTTTAAATTGTTGGGGTGAATTCCTTTTTGCTCTTATTCTCAATACAAAGAGAAGTGCGACAACTTTACCTATCGGAATAATGATGATTAATGATGAAGAACAATCATGGGCACTGGGACCCATGTCTGCGGTTATGATTCTATCCATCATCCTTCCTATGTCCCTTTATATGATATTCCAAAAAAACTTTGTTAAGGGACTGATGGAAGGATCAGTAAAGGGTTAAGACTATGGATAATATTTTAAGTATTGTAGATCCAGGTCTACGTGTAGATATATTAGAACTTGAAAAGAATTTAACATGCCTTGAGGAGTCTATTGATCCTGTTCACAGAGAAGAAGTTGAGAAACTCCAGAGAGATACCTTTCATATGAGAAAGACAAGCCTGATCCCGGTACTCGTTACAACGCGAAATGATGTAGCTCATCAGAGTTCGGGAAAAAGTGAATGGCCGGTATATGGTTTTCAAAGAATGTGGCATGATCCGGCAGCTATGCTCCTGAACGAACTCTTTCCTGTATATGAAAGTGTCATGCTCAAAGATGATAAGATTTTTTCAATACGCCCTAATTTGTCCCAGCTTTTTATTCCAAGTCTTTTCGGAGCTGCAGGAATGATTACCGGGAGCAGCCTTGATGATATGCCTTTTATTAATTATGTTCCGAGTAGAGAGGAAATTGAGCAGATAATCGAAAAGAATATTGATATTGAAAATTCATTTATGATGCAGAAATTCCGGAGTATTGTAGAAAAATGGAAGGAAATTCTTTTGCCTTACCCGTTATTGAGCCGATATGTGCATTACGCTTTGCCGGATCTTCAGGGACCTTTTAATATATATTTTCTATTAAGGGGTACAGAAGCCTATATTGATGTTTTTGATAATCCGGAACTTCTTGATCGACTTATGAAAAAAATAACTGAAGTAATTGCTGAAACTGTTAACAGTATGGCTGTTTTTTTGGGAGAAACTAAAACAGGGTATTGCTGGAACTATGGATATCCTGGATTAGTGAGAAATGTTGATGATAATTCAACTTTAATCTCACGGGATCAGTATCTGCGTTTTGTTCAACCGTGGAATATTAAGTTAATGTTCTTATGTGGAGGTGGAATCCATCATTACTGTGGTGATGGTGGTCATATTGCCCGGGATATAATGTCCATACCAGGAGTAGTTGGCCTCAATTTCGGAAATCCGGAAATGCAGGACTGGGATATAGTTACAAAACTCAGCAGGGAAACTGGTACAGTCCTTCTTTGGGATCAGATAATAAATCCTCTTGAGTTCAGGAAATTATCCCCTGGAAATCTTATTCTTAAAGCTATCGTCCCCAATCTTGATGCAGGAAAAGAATATATGAGGGAATTGGGAAGGTAACAATGACTGAAAGACCTAATATTATTTTAATTACTACAGATCAGCAGCGTTATGATGCTCTGGGAGCCTCTGGTAATTCTGTGATCAAGACCCCTAATATGGATAGATTGGCATCGGAGGGTCTGTTGTTTGAAAATGCAATATCTCCCTGTCCCCTGTGTGTTCCTGCACGGGCAAGCCTGATCTCCGGCTATGCCTGTGGGCGTATTGGCGGACTGGACAATGATGGAGCATCAGATCTTAAAGAAGATGATACTTTTGCAGCAGCACTTTCCAGGTCTGGCTACCATACTCAGGCAATTGGGAAGATGCATTTTATGCCTTGTCCCCCCTATAAAGTAAAATACGGAATGGATCACATGATTCTTTCAGAAGAGATGCGGGGTCTTAGATGGGCCCCTACACCAGAGGATATTACTTTCGATGATTATGATCAGTTTCTTATAAAAAATAATGCCTGGGGATGGGAAAAACCTCCAGAGATTGGATACAATGAGATTAAGCCTCTTATTAATCCTCTTCCTCCAGAACTGCATATTACCCGCTGGTGTGGTGAAACTGCATCACAATGGCTACACCAGGATCGACCTGAGGATAAACCGTTTTTTCTCTGGACATCCTTTGTCAAACCTCACGTCCCCTATGATTGTCCTGTGCACTTAACAGAACTTTATAATCCGGATGATATGCCTGAGCCATGGATTGGCGATGAGGGTGTAAAAGGTCGTAATCCTGGCCTTAGTGCTAAACGGCATCATCTGGAGTTTGATCTATATTCCCGAACGGCCCTAAAGCGGGCACGTGCGTACTATTATGCCAATATTACCTTTATAGACAGTGAGATTGGTCGAATTATGGATACTCTTAGTAGTGAAGGATTATCAGAGAACACTCTTGTAATTTTTACTTCTGATCATGGTGACCTTCTGGGTGACCATGGCCAGTGGTATAAAAGTGTTGGTTACGAAGGCAGCCTTCGGGTTCCTATGATATTACGCTGGCCTGGTCATATTACTCCAGGCACCAAAAATTCAGATATTGTTAATCTGACTGATATTTATCCAACAGTTTTGAAGGCAGCCGGACTTGAACCGGGCGCAATGAGGCCAGGAGAAGATCTCTTGGATTTTGCCAAAGGGCATATTCAAAGAGACTTGTCGGTCTCTGAATTTGGTCACCCACCGAATGCACATCTTCATGTGCGCCAGCTGAAATGGAAATATCTCTGGTATCAGAATGGCGGTTTTGAGGAATTGTATGATCTTGAGAACGATCCCAGAGAACTTAATGACCTCTCCCGGGATTTTGCACACAAACAAATTATGGATAATTTGAAAGATGCTGCCCGTGAATGGGTGAATAAGTGGAGCCGCCTGGATCTGTATTTCGATGAAACTGGTAATTTGTTATCAAAACCATACCAGGAAGAAATAGTTGAAAAAACGGAATGGGGTCGAAGTGCAAATCCCTTTTCCCGAATGCCCTGGGAGTCACGGATACCTCCAGTATTGATTCCTGAGGGTAAAAGATCCTGGTGGTGGAACATGGCAGGATTGGACTGGAGCAAATTGGTACATAGTATACTCCGGGGAAAGAAAGATATTGAATGACTTAACAATAGCAACTGCTCAATTCCCTGTTTCTAAAAATATTAATAAAAATTTAAATTATATAAAAAAATTAACCCATCAGGCTAAAAAAGAAAAAGCTGATTTGATCCATTTTTCAGAAACCTGTCTTGGTGGATATGCAGGAATAGAATTCAGTAATTGGGATACCTATGACTGGAAATTACAAAGACTTGCTGAAGTAGAAATCCTGCAATTGGCAAAAAAACTGAATATTGGAATAATGTATGGCAGCAACCATTGGATTTCCATTAATGATATACGAAATTCACTTAAGTATGTTTCCAGAGAAGGCGAACTTGTAGCACGATATGATAAGCGCTTTTGTACAGAAAGAGATTTACTCTATTACAAGTCTGGAAGAGAGTTTTCTTCTTTTGAAATTAATGGATTTAAATGTGGATTGCTTATTTGTTTTGACTCACGATTTCCGGAATTATATCGTGAATATAGAAAATTGAATATCCAACTTATTTTTCAGTCTTTTTATAACGCCAGAACTGATGGGCGGAATATTCATACAGTTATTACTTCCCCAACTCTCCAAACCAGGGCAGCTACTAACTATTTCTATATTAGTGCCAGTAATTCATCAGGGTACTATCAGAGTTGGGCAAGTATATTTGTGCTTCCTGACGGGGCAATAAAATCTTCATGCAGGCAACATAGAACTGGTCTAATTACTAACACAATTTCCAAAAAGGATACATATTATGATGCAAGTAAATCTTATAGAACCAGGTCTATATCTGGTGTGCTCTACAGTGAATGATCCGGAAGGATTTTTTTATGAAAAATAATCTTACAGCTCAACCATACCCTGTAGATATCGTTCTTCATCCAAAATGGTGGCATATTCATGAAGGGATTTCTTTTGACAGGGACTTCTTCTATCATCCAAAGCGACGGGTTGAAGATGAGAGAATGATGGAAAAAGCTCTCTATCAACGTTGGGGGAAGTTCGGTCTGGGGAAGAACGGGAACCAGAAAATCCCCTGGATAGGTGCTGTTCATCTTGCTGCCGGTTATCTGGTATCAGAGATGTTAGGTTGTCAGATTAACTATAAAGAGGATGATTCCCCACAGGTTATTTGTGCCGAAGGGGAGTATCCATCAATTTCAGTGGAAAGAGCTTTTTCCTCATCAGCCTGGGAACAGGTGGAAACCCTTAAAAATAATCTTTACTCTCAATTCGGTATGGTAAAGGGGGATATTAACTGGGGAGGTATTCTGAATACTGCTCTGGATTTGAAAGGGCAAAACCTCTTTTTGGAAATGTTTGATGACCCCCAGGGAATACATTCTTTTTTAAAACAGATCGCAGAGGTTATAGAAACTTTTATAAGCAGAATTTCAGGATGGACAGGAACATCTTCCATTTCAGTAAATCGTAGTTTAATAAACCTGAATCAGGCTGTATATCTTCATTCAGAATGTTCTCATACAATGATAAGTGTAGATGATTATGATTGTTTTTTAAAATCCTTTGATCAGGACTGGAACAGTCGATTCCAGCCTTATGGTATCCATTATTGTGGGAAAGATCCTCATCGTTTTGCTGAGAGCTGGTCAGGTTTAAAGAGGCTGGATTTTCTTGATGTCGGTGCCGGGGGAGACCCTTCTATACTGAGAAAACATCTTCCGAATACATTTTTGAACATTCGACTTGACCCGGTAGCTGTAGTAAAACAAAGTCCTGGTGAAATTGAAGAAGATATGCGTATTCTTGCCGGGGAATCCGGGGATCCCCTGCTTACAGGATTCTGTTGTGTGAATCTTGATGACACAGTTTCAGTCGAACAGATAGATGCACTATTTGAAACAGCAAATAAATTGAGAAAAGAGGCCTAAATTGAGTGATGTTTGGAATGGATTTGAGAGTGATTCCCAGGGATCGGAAGTTATTCAGGTAGAATATAAGAATTTTGATTTTGAACGCTATGCGGATTATGAAGAATCTGGGAGGAGTCATCGGGGAAAATTTGTTGAAGCATCAGAAGGGTTTCTGATTCACCGACGATTTCGAGTTCCCCGGGTGTTTTCCTGGGGTTCTGCAGACATGGAAGAATCTTTGAAATGGCAGTTAGGTGCCCTGACAGCTAGTATGGATTTTCCTATGGATATTCCCAACTTTCTTGAGCCATGGTATGGTATTGGAACAGTAGCGTCCTGTTTTGGTGCAGAATATGTTTGGAAAGAAAATCAGGCGCCAGTATTTCATCCTCAATTTTCATCAATAAGTGAAGCTCTGAAGTATGAACCCATTCCTGTAGAAAAAACAGCTATTGGTAAACGAACATTGGATATGATTGAGTTCTTCCTTGACAAAACAAAGGGTCAGGTTCCTTTGTCCCTGACTGATACACAATCTCCTTTAAATATAGCCGCTTCTCTTGTCGATACTACAACATTTCTTTTGAGTCTTTATGATGATCCGGATGGAGTTACAGAACTTATTGAGAAAACTGTTTCTCTGAATGTTGAGTTTACCCAAAAACAACAGGAGCTCATTGGGAAAGCTCTTGTTTATCCCGGGCATGGTTTTGCAAGTTGCCGGGAATTTACAGGACTTGGAATGAGTGATGATACATCCAGCATGATGTCGCCTGATCAGTTTGAAAAGTTTGTATGCTCATCAATCGGGAAAACAGGAGCTCCATTTGGTGGAGCAGTTTATCATTCCTGCGGAAACTGGACACAGCGTTTAAAACATGTGATGGGGATAGATGGACTAAAAGCAGTTGATGCTGCTTTTACCTTTGAAACAGATTGTGACCCTAATCCAGTGAGTACCTTCACCTCTGAAATGGTTAATACAGGAATTATTCTTAATGCCCGCTGTGCCGGTTTATCAGATAAAATAGAGGGAGTAATCAAAGAGCTTATAAAACCAGGAATGAAAACTGTCCTAGTTACCTATGCGCGTACACCGCAGGAACAGCAGAAAATAATTGAGAGTTTAAAGAATCTGTCTTAGCCATGCAGCACTTGTCTTTAACCATGTTGCAACATGGGGATCTGCATATCTTTTTTTTCTACCTGTATGGTCTCTTCGGTTGCCAGGGAGATCCCGTGGCTGCCAAAAGAAAAGAGATGAAACTCAAAAAGAATTGATTTCTTGCGAAGTTCCTGTACAAAAAGGGATGAGTTTTCCATAGGAACTGTTTCATCTTCAACAGTGTGCCAAATAAAAGTAGGCGGAGTATGTGGTCCTATGTTTTTCTCTACTGAAAGATGGTCCAGCAATCCTTCGTCAGAATTATCTCCAAGTAAATTTTTAAAAGTGTCCTTGTTAATAAATTTTCCTGTAGTAATAACCGGATAACAAAGAACCAGTGCATTTGGTTTGTTAAGGTCAGGCTCTGAGTTTAAAGTATTAATCAGATAAGGTTTATTCCAATGTACGCCCAGACTTGCAGCTAAATGACCGCCAGCAGAGAATCCGCAAATTACTATTTTATCCGGATCCACATTTAGACTATCTGCATTCGTTCGAATTAGTGCCACTGTATTGGATAAGTCTATTAGAGGATCAGGATGTTTATGGGGAGCAACTCTGTAGTGAAGGACAAATGCATGGAACCCAATTTTGTTATAAGCTCTGGCTACGGGGTCACTTTCCCTGGGAGATGTGAATTCATATCCACCCCCGGGGCAGATAATTATACAGGGGGCTGCTACCTGGGCATCAATAAGAAAAGGAATTATTTGTGGTTTTTTGTTACCAGAGAATAACTGCAATTTTTTCTGAATATTCTTTATAATATTTTTCTTCATTAATTCTAAGTATCGCTACCATAAATCCCTCATTTGACAATAAATGATCCTAGCGTTTAACCCGTGCATTCCCCTGCCAGATACTCCATACCTGATCCTCATCTGCAGGCTGGCCATAATCGGTCAACATTGTAGCTGCAAGGGCTCCTGTTGCCCAGCCAAACTGAACCCATTTATCAGGAGACCAGTTTCTAAGAATGCCATATAACATACCTCCGACAAATCCGTCACCGCCACCTATCCTGTCCAGAACACCTATTTCCCGGGGCTGTTCTATGTAATATTTATTACCTTCAGACATTATTGCTCCCCAAATATGACTGCTTGCATTTACAGCCTCTCTTAGGGTGGTTGCAAAAACAGAAGTATTCGGGAATATTTTCTTTGCGCTTTCAATCATTCCTTTAAAGCCTTCTATTTTAGCACTAATATCTTTTCCCCCGGCTTCAGGGCCTTTTAAACCAAGGCATAACTGAAAATCTTCTTCATTTCCTACAAGAATATCACTAATAGATGCAATTTCGGTAAAAATATCCCGAAGTTCCTTTTCTCTGTTTTTCCAGAATGAAGCTCTGTGATTGAGATCAAAAGAGATAGCCGTCCCATATTTTTTTGCTGTTCTTGCTATTTCAAG
>JAQIBN010000277.1 GCA_027859095.1 Spirochaetia bacterium
GAATATGTGTGAGAAAAGTTAAAAAGGGAAATTAATACAATTCCGGCTTTAAGGCAAATTCCTGCCAATTTTCAGAATTAACACCAACATCAGGCGGAATTATGTCATCCAATAAAATCATTGCCCAACCGTGTAGATTGGCATACAGAGAGAGAACCAACGAGCGCGGGTCTTTTTGAGAATCCAGCATGCCCTCGGCCAGTCGAATAAGCACGGCAAATGAACGCTGTGCATTTATTCGGCAGCGCTCCGAATGCAGACTGTTTCCAAGCCTGGAAAACATAAGGCGGTAAAGTTCCGGATTTCCTAATGCGAACTCACCATACACTTTGTATATTCTGTTCAGGCGTTCCTTGCCCTTAATATTTATCAATTCTTTTTCCCATTCTTCAAGTTTATCAGCAAACAGCTGGTATCCTTCTGCAGCTAATACTGTCAGAAGGTCCCGTTTTGTTGCAAAATGACGATATGGTGCTGTTTTAGAAACTCCAAGGGATTCTGCCAAAGCCCTGAGGCTCAGTGATTCCAGCCCACTCTGCTCAAGAGCCTTTAGTCCTTCATCAATAAGAGATTGTCGTAAATGGCCGTGATGATAAGGTGTATTTTCCAACATACCTGATAATACTATTAATGCTGATAAAAAATCAATAAAACATGTAGGCATTGCCAACAATGTTGACACTTCTTATATTACTTAGTATAATATCAATGTAGGCACTGCCAACAAATAATTAGAAGAGGTGAAAATATGGATTTACAAGTAATATTCGGGACAGGTCCTGTTGGATTAAATACTGCCCAGGCATTATTGGAACAGGGAATGAACATAAGGTTTGTTAATAGAAGCGGAAGTTTAAGTGAACAACGAAAATTAGTGGTTCCTGCATTAAAAGAAGGAAACTGGGAAATTCAGAAAGCTGATGCCACAGTTTGGGAACAGGTACAGAAAGCTGTAGAAGGAGCCAGTCACATTTATCATTGTGCTAATCCTCTCTATCATCAATGGTCCACCATCCTGCGAAAAGTCCAGGAAAATCTTATTCAGGCAGCATTGGAACAAAATGCTGTCCTTGCAGTTTCAGAAAACCTGTACATGTACAAGCGAGGAGTTGATACCATTCAAATTGATACTGAAATAGATCCACCAACAAAAAAAGGATTAATCCGCCAGGCACTTCATGAAAAACTTATTCAGGCTGGAAAAGAAAACAGTCTTAAATGGACAACTATTCGGGCCTCGGATTTCTATGGTCCCGGTTCGACAGACCAAAGTGTATTTGGAACAAAGTATTTCCTTAATTCATTATTCAATTCTAAGAAGGTTTACTTTATGGGGAATGCATCTATTTCTCACTCTTATACCTATGTAAAAGATTTTGGAAAAGCCCTGGCTCTGGCAGCACATGATAAAGACGCCTGGCAAAAGTCCTGGATTATTGCAAATAAAGAAATAACAAATACGAAATATATCGCACAAAAATTTATGTATCAGGCAGGGAAACAGGTAGGTATGGGTAAATTATCCCGAAGATTATTATCTTTTTTAGGTATATTTAATCCTGTTATCCGGGAAGTACCTGAAATGCTTTATCAAAAAGAGGAAGATTATATCGTTGATGGATCCGACTTCGAAAAGAAATTTAATTTCAGACCAACCTCCCTTAATGATGGGATAGCGGAAACCTTACAGTGGTATAATTCTTACCGGAACATCCTTCTAAAACCTATTGAAGCCCCAAAAATGAATCAATTTGACAAAATAATAGCACTTGGAGACAAAGCCGGTATTGAATTGAATTTAAAAGAAGGTGATGTTGAACAGGCAATTAAAAATGTAAGAAAAGGAAAAAATGCGCATAGTAGTTGATACAAATATAATAATATCGGATTTTCCTTGGGGGAAAATCCCGAGATTTATTACAGAACTATTTTTCAGGAACACTGGAAATAGTTTGCAGTAAAGAAATATTTATAGAAAATACAGAAACAATAGAAAGGCTTACAAAAAAAGCGGGTAGAGATATAGGAAAAGAAACTGAGGCACTGTTAGTAGAAAATTGGGAATATATTGAGAATAGATGCTATGATTCTTATTCTAGAGATCCTGACGATGCTAAATTCATAAACTGTGCCAGGAGTGGTGAGATAGAGTATATAATATCGTGAGATAAGGATCTCCTGATTTTGAAAGAAGTGGAGAGAATTAAAAATAGTTGGGGTAACAGAATTTCTAAATATTATCAAAATTGGAAATGAAGGTTAAATGAATCTGAAAATGAAATATTTAAATTGAAAATAACATTTTTTTGGAACTGACTGCAAGGATTTAAGAGTACAATTAGTATCCAGGAATTCGATATAGATTTTACCAGTCGGTTCAGCAGTTCAAAAAGGCGTTATCTTCCCAAAGTTGAGAAATGTGGAATAGTGTCCTCAAATACCGGAAAATCAGGCAAAATGTTCATTAATTAGGAAAGAAACCCCAGTGGTGGAATTTGACTCTGGAGCCTGGATTTAGTTACAGACTTTAAATTTATGAAAGATACTAATCTTACAACTGCTTTAAGAAACCTCCGGTGGAAGCAAATATATAGAGAATAAATACCAATGGGAGTAGAATATTGAGGAATTTAGTATTAATTAGTTGATAATACAGTCTAAATAAGGTACAATATAAGTACTGGAGAAATATGAATGAATTTAAAAGATGATATAAGACCCATTTCATATATCAAGACAAATGCCGCGGATATGTTGAGAAGAGTAAATGATACACACAATCCTATAATTATAACACAAAATGGAGAGGCAAAAGCTGTTCTTTTAGATACTGAGTCATATCAATCTATGAAAAATAGTTTAGGTATTCTTAAGATTCTTTCACAAAGCGAAAAAAATATTGATGAGAATAAATTATTTACACAGGAAAGTATCTTTTCAGAACTAGATGAAAAATTATCTGAATTGAAAAATTCAATTGAATAATAAAATTGAGATTAATGAGTACAATTAATGAAAAAATGTGATGTAATCTGGACTGACACAGCGAAAAAAGATTTGAATGATATAATCGAATATATTGCACAAGATACAATAGAAATAGCAATACAAAAATATGAAAAAATAAAAGGAATAACGAGACAATTAGTTTTATTTCCAGACCAGGGAAGAATAATACCAGAACTATTGAAACATAATATTACAAAATATAAGGAACTTATTATTTCTCCCTGGCGATTAATATATAAGGTCGATAATAATATTGTTTATATAATGGCAGTAATTGATGGAAGAAGGAACATAGAAGATATTCTATTACAGAGATTATTAAGATAATCTGAAGATAACAAATCCATGAACCAGATTTGGCAGTATTTTCTCTATAGAAAATATTTCAAAATGTCTTTATTAAGAAACTTGTAAACTCAAGCTAAACAGGTTATGCAAGGCGTTGTATAGTTTCAGTGTACAAAAAATGATCATTGCCAACAGGAGCCGACAATAAAGTAGAAGAAGTTTTATAATTTGGAAAGAACACCCATGGGAGGAATTTGACTCTGGAGCTCGAGTTAAGCCAGAGACAATAAATTTATGAAAGATACAGATCTGACAACTGTTCTAACCTCAGGTGGAAATAATAATAAATAAAGTTTAAACACACGTATAATAATTGGAAACCGTGCACGTAAAGTTATAGACAATACGTATGGGATATAGTATTATAATACGTAAGGGAGTATTATTGTTATGGAAACAAAATTGACATTGAGTCTTGATAAAGAGATAATTGAACAAGCAAAAATGTATGCAAAGAAGCAAAAAACAAGTTTGTCAAATATGGTAGAAAACTATTTCTATTATCTAACAGCTGATAAAACCGTAAAAGATGTTAAAAATATAGAAAAATCTCCAATAACAGATAAACTTTTGGGTTCAGTGAAGATTGATATGTTTGATACTGATAAATTCAAAGAAGAATATTTAGTAGAAAAATATCTAGATGTATAAAATTTTTGTAGATACCGATGTCATTTTAGATCTGTTGATGAAAAGAGAACCTTTTTATAAGGCAGCTGTAGAACTTTTTAGGCAGATTGAATTAAAAAGAATCAAAGGATATACCTCCCCTCTGGTTATTGCGAATTTACATTATTTGCTTAGCAAAATTTATAATAAGAAGAAAAGTATAGAGTTACTAACAGAATTATTGAAAATACTAGTAATAACGATAATTGATGGAGAAACAATAAAATTAGTTTTTGAAGAAAAAAAGATAAAAGATTTAGAAGATTTAATACAATACTATTCAGCACTTGAGAGAGATATAGATTTCATAGTTACTCGGAATATAAAAGATTTTCCAAAAACAGATGAAATAATTATTATAAAACCGGATGAATTAGTGAAAATAATGGAATCTGACAAAGATAGACCATAGAACAAAAAATTGAACCAGATTTGACTGTTTTTATAAATTTGCTAGTTTTTTCGCAACGAAGATTCGATCCACTTTCACGACCAAACAGATGGAAAGAAAAGCTTCTAGTCACTCCGCTCCCAACAGAGTAAACTATATCTTATATTCAGGGCGATCAATTCAACTAATATCCTTATAAATTAAGTTAATTTTACTAAAATACCGATTTTTGATATAAATTGAATACAAACATGAAAAGAGAGGAAAATATGGATAACAACAAGGTTATATTAGCATACAGTGGAGGCCTTGATACTTCAATAATACTTCATTGGCTTATGGAAAAAGGTTATGAAGTTATAGCATATATTGCAGATGTGGGTCAGGAGGATGATTTTGAAGCTGCAAAGAAAAAAGCTCTAAAAATTGGAGCAAGTAAGGTTTATATAGAAGATCTAAAGGAAGAATTTGTAACAGATTATATTTTTCCTGTTTTTAAAGCAAATGCATTATATGAAGGAAGATATTTACTTGGAACTGCCGTAGCCAGACCACTAATAGCAAAAAGACAGATAGAAATTGCAGCAATAGAAAATGCAGCCTATGTAGCACATGGTGCTACAGGAAAAGGGAATGACCAGGTAAGATTTGAGCTTTCATGTTACGCACTTAATCCTCAAATAAAAATTATTTCTCCATGGAAGGATCGTGTTTTTCTTGATCAGTTTAAAGGAAGAACAGATCTAATAAATTATGCGGAAAAATATAATATCCCAATAAGCTCTACTCCAAAAAAACCTTACAGTGAAGATGATAATCTTCTTCATATCAGTCATGAAGCTGGATTTTTGGAAGATCCGGCTGCTGAAGCAACCGAAGATGTTTATAGCAAAACACTATCCCCTGAAAAGGCACCGGATAAAGTTACCAAAATTGCTATTACCTTTAAAAATGGAATCCCCATAAAAGTAGAAAATACAGATACAGGTGAATATAAAACAAAACCTTTAGAACTTTTTAATATGTTAAATGCTCTTGGAAGTGCTAACGGAATTGGAAGACTGGATATGGTTGAAAATCGATTTGTAGGAATCAAATCACGAGGTATCTACGAAACTCCTGGAGGAACCATTCTTCATGAGGCTCACATGGACATTGAAGGTATTGCAATGGACAGAGAAGTAATGAGGCTGAGAGATATGCTTTCTGCTAAGTTTTCAGAAATTGTCTACAATGGATTCTGGTTCAGCCCTGAAATGGATTTTTTAATGTCTGCTATAAATACAAGCCAGGAAATTATTGATGGAACTGTATATCTAAAACTGTACAAAGGGACAGTTATGGCTATTGGGCGTGAAAGCAGCAGCTCCCTTTATAATCAGGATCTATCCAGTATGGATATTGAAGGTGGTTTTAATCAGGAAGATTCAAGAGGTTTTATTAAAATTCATTCTGTAAGATTAATGGCACATCATGCAATTATGAACAAAAAATGATAATTGTGTAGAGGCGTTGCATGCAAGGTCTCTACACAATCATTCCAAATATCCATCCCGCAAAGGTGGATAATACAACCACTAACAATACATAAACAGAGGTTTTGATTGAAATTTCAATTAAGAATATAGCTTACTAAAATTAGCTTGATTGTTCCTGAATGTATTTGTATACTCGCTTACATTACTGCCTTATTATAATAGAAATGAGGGATAAATGAAAAACAAGATATTAGGAATAAGTTTTTTTGAGCATTACCTAACAGTATGGGTTATTTTATGCATGATTGCAGGTGTTTTAATAGGAGTTTTTATACCAGAAATACCTAAATTCCTGAGTAAGTTTGAATATGCTAAAGTATCCATTCCAATTGCAATTTTAATCTGGTTAATGATTTATCCAATGATGATGAAGGTTGATTTTAAGAGTATAAAAGATGTTGGTAAAAATCCGAAAGGTTTATTTATAACATGGATAACTAACTGGTTAATTAAACCATTTACTATGTATGGAATTGCCTATCTGTTCTTTTTTGTAATCTTCAAAACACTGATTCCACCCGATTTAGCAAAGGATTATCTTGCAGGTGCAATACTTTTGGGTGCTGCACCATGTACTGCTATGGTTTTTGTCTGGAGTCACTTAACCAGGGGAAACCCTGCTTATACAGTAGTCCAGGTTGCAACGAATGATCTGATTATCCTAATAGCATTTACGCCAATTGTTGCATTCCTTTTAGGTTTAAGCGGAATTACTATTCCCTGGGCAACCCTTTTGATATCTGTTTTATTGTTTGTCGTAATCCCTCTTACAGCTGGAATATTTACCAGAACACAGGTTATAAAAAGAAAAGGCCTTAATTTTTTTAATAATACATTTATCAAAAAATTCAACAATACGACAATAGTAGGGCTATTACTGACCCTGGTAATAATATTTTCTTATCAGGGTGAAGTAATAATCAACAACCCTTTGGATATTTTCCTAATAGCCATTCCTTTGACAATTCAAACATTTTTAATTTTCTTTGTTGCTTACCTGGCAGGTAAAAAGTTTAAATTACCTCATAATATAGCTGCCCCTGCTGGAATGATTGGGGCTTCAAATTTTTTCGAACTCTCTGTTGCAGTGGCAATTGCACTCTTTGGTCCCACATCTCCAGTAGCTCTTGCAACCATAGTCGGTGTTCTCGTTGAGGTTCCTGTCATGCTTACCCTGGTTAAAATTGCAAATAATACAAAACATTGGTTTCCAAAACTTAAGGAGTCATAAATATGATAAAACAAAACGCAAACAATTATGTGCCATGTTTCCCTTAATATATAGAGAGAAATTAAAACTGTAACCAGGGAATCTATCCAGGTAATCCCCCAAATTCTTATGACAATACCACCGGCAACAACACCAACAGATGACACAGTATCACCAATAAGATGGAGGTAACTTGACTTAATATTCAGATTCCCATGAGAATCTTTTTCAAATAAATATACAGAAATCAGATTTGCTAGTAAGCCAATAGAGGCTACTGTAATCATAAGTGTACCATTTATAGTTTCAGGGTTTTTAAATCTTTTATAAGCTTCAATTATTAATATAATTGAAATAGCAAATAATACCGCAGAATTGATAAAGGCAGCCAGGATTTCAGCCCTTTTATAACCAAATGTTTTTTTTGAATCATTCGGTTTACGAGCTATTCTATTTGCGAAATAGCTTAATGCAATAGCTATAGTATCACTCAGATTATGGATACTGTCTGATAATAGAGCCAGGCTTCCTGACAGGAGTCCGCCAATAACTTCGGCAATAGTTATTGTAGCATTTAATATTGTAACCCAGAATATTTTTTTACCAGATAAATTAGAGATATCATGTGAATGTCCTCCATACTATGCCCGTGATGTGAATGGTCTTCCATTTTGTTTTTCTCCTTACAGCAATCTTACATTATATCCTGCAATATTTCTATTACCAGATCTTTAATGAGCACCTTTCCCAAAGATTTTACTTCCCCAGCAACTGCAGGTGTAGGGATTCTCATTACGCCCATCCCATACGCATTTATATTTCAGAAAAACTAAAAATAAGCCCTCGTTGTGTTTGTGAACCAGCAGAAGAAATAAGAATTAATAAAATCCATTGCATCTAAACATCTTTCTCAATGAAAGGAAGCTGGCCTTATTCAGCCTGAAAAGAGGGGAACTCTAGTGGAATATAAACTGATTGCACCTTGCGTACTTGATTTGGCGAAATGCGCAGGAACTACAGTTATTCTAAACAGAAAAAAGATACTTGGGTTGTAGTACTAAATCATTAGTCCAAAACTCAACCGATCCCAAATCATAATATCTATACAACTCAAAGGTAGTACCAATGAATCCAATAGATCTTCAGTATTAGAATAATTTTATTATACACAGGTGCAAAATAACCGAAAAGAAAACTATGTCTGTTACAGAACTTTTACAGGATATCCCTCAGCAGCAAAGCAGCGGCCCTCTTCTTAATGCAATTCGAGATCTATTTTATTCATATTTTGATCATCCCTGGCTTATTAATATAATTGATGATTTACCTGAAAATATTGGAAATATGGGTTATATACGTACATTCCTTTCACTCAATTCAATATATCCACTACAGGGAAATATAGTTCTTAATGGACTTACAGGTCTTAAAAAAATGGTACGTATAATTAGTATCTGGCTAATTCCTGAAAGTACAGATATTTTTGGGATATCTCCTTTTACAAGGAAATCAAATTTGTCCAATATTGCAATAAGAAAATGTATTGCATATACCCTACCTTCCAATACAATGAATTTATCTATTTTAATAGACGAACTGGAAAAAGAGATAATTAGAGAATGCCTGATAAAAACTAATTAAGCAGTTCAATAATTTGTGATTCTCCTATTGCACCAGCCATAAACTCTTTTATTATACCACTTTCAACTAATACAATAGATGGAGTACCAAGAATTCCCAGTTTTCTGGCTGTATCCATATCCTTTGTAATATTTATACTAAAAACATTTTTGTGCTTCTTTGATAAAGATCTAATTATAGGAGTAATACTTTTACAGGCACGGCAATTGGGGCTGAAAAAATACATCATCACTTTGGAACCATTTTTTACCATACGGCCATGAGCACCATTCATGTCAGGAACACTTTTCCCTTTTTTCATTCTCATTTTCAATCCCATAGAAAACTGTAAAAGAAAAAATGCAGCAATAAGTCCCAGAACTATATATATAAAAATCATTTTTTATCTCCTTCAAATCTTGAACATTCTATTTTAGCAGAAAAAATAAACCCCATACTAATTAATATACTTGCAATAATAAATACTGGTGTAAACCCTACTGTTGTAATAAATATTCCAGCAGCTATAGGGAATATTATAGTAGCAACACTTCCTGCTCCGCTTATTCCAGAATAAACTGCACGGTTTTCATTATTGGAAATTTCTAACAGTATCCCTGGAATAGCAATCTCTTTTGTGGCAAGAACAAGCCCGGAAAGAGGGAATAGAATCATAAATAAAGTATGGTTATTTTGAAGCAGTAAAGCAGCAATAGGGAGAAGTGCCCCGGAAATGATATGGATGGCAAGTATACCTTTATATCTTTGTCCTTTGGAAAGTAATTTGAAAAGAATATTTACAAATATCATTCCTCCAACCTGAAGAAGCAAATAGTTTCCAATATCAGTTCCTGTAAGGCCAAAATTTTTCTTAGCAAGTGCTATTAAAAATGGAATAACAGCAATACCTAAACTTGTGGTATTTACAGTATATAAATAATTCCTAAGGTTTTTATCGCCTTTAAGAGCAAGTCCAAACAACTTAAAACGTTCTTTTTGACTTAAAGTTTTTGTATATTGGGAAGATTTTTCTTTTATTGCCCAAAAACCACCAGTACCTATAAGAAGCAGCCCTCCGGCAAGTATAAATAAAATACTATAATTAGAAGGATAAACATATTCACTCAATATTTTTCGGGCCAGTAAGGCAGAAGCAAGGACTGCTGTACTTGCCAGAGTCTGCTTAACAATAAAAAAACTCTTTCTTGAATTAATATTAATAGACTTTCCAAGTATATCATTATACGCTATACCCGCAAATGCTCCGGAAAATGAAAATATTGTCATAAGTAGTAGAATAAATCCAATAATATAATCACCCTGAAGACCACCTGCAAAAGAAAGAAGATAACCCAAAATGAGTAATGCTCCAACCCTTAAATTGATCCCAATAAGGAGATATTTTTTTGTTCTCTCTTTGTGAGTAAGAAAAGATGCAAAAAATATCTGCATAAATCCTGTCCCACCAACCATAATTGCTGTAAGAATTCCTAAATGGAAAGAGGAACCTCCAGCTTCAATGAGCATTGTAGGAATAACTGTATTGATATTAACAAAATTCTTAGTAAGAGCCAAAAAAACAGCATGCCAAACCAGAGAATTAAAATTTCTTTTTGCGTATTCTGTATTGTTCATAAGTATACGGACTCTACTACAAAAATAAGAGAATTACAATAATTTCAAAGTCCTATATAGAATATTATATCATTTTTAATAATATACTTCTAAAGGCAGTGTACAATATACAAATCAATTCTTAAACACGATTAGTGTAAACATTGTCTGGGAAATTGATTTCACATGAAAAACCATTATCTACTTCAAATACTACTTCTCCCCTAAGCTGCTGTTCTCCTATCCCCATGATCGTCTGAATTCCCAGTGTATTGGAGTTTTTAAAATCGAAGTTATTTGAAAAACCAACTCCATTATCTTTAATTTTTAAAGATATTCCAGAAGATTATTGGTCATCATCAATAATCAAAATTTTATAAGTCATTATATTTGCTTGTCTTTCCAGATACTCTGTATAATTTTATGTATCTGGCTTATTTTCAGCGGTTTAGTGAGAATTGCAAGAGGATGCATCATTTCTACACGTTTCAGGGTAATATCATCTGAAAAACCAGTCATAAAAATAATAGGTATTTCAGATGTCTCCCTTATCTTCATTGCGGCTTCTATTCCATCCATACTACCTATTAAGCTGATATCAAGAAGTATCAGGTCAGGACTATCAGTCTCCATAAATTTTAATAGAGCAGCACCAGAAGCAACATGTCCAATAACATTATATCCTTTTCGGGATAAATCAGTTTTCAAAGATAAAGCTGTAATAAATTCATCTTCGACAATTAGTATTTTTATTTTCAGTAAATCTCTACTTTCATACATACTAAGTAAAAGTATATATTAAAAAGTGAAAAAATGCCAAATATTTTTAAAAAATATTTTTCAATTTTAATCATTTATTAGCCAGGAAAAGAAGCACCCCTGGGGAACCCTGGCACACCAAGAAATTCTGAAATAGATGCAGAGACATCAGAAAACTGCTCCCTAATTCCAAGATTTACTGGTTCAGAACCCTTCCTGTAAACTAACAAAGGAATATGTTCCCTGGTGTGATCAGTCCCCCTGAAAGTAGGGTCACAACCATGATCAGCGGTAACTATCAAAAGATCATCTTCTCCTAATATTTCCAATAGTCTGCCCAGGTGCTCATCAACTTCTTCTACAGCCTTACAGTAACCAACAGGATCTCTTCGATGACCGTAATTCATATCAGTATCTACATAATTCACGAAAATAAACTCACTTTCATTAGAAGGTTTGCTTAACAGCTCTTCAGTACGTTTTATACAGGCAGGATTACCTTTATCGTGGTAGGAATCATTAATGCCTCTTTCTACAAAAATGTCCCCAATTTTCCCTACACCAACGGTATTTACACCGTTCTTTTTAAGATAGTCAAAGAGACTTTCACCATCATATTTAATGGAATAATCCTTTCTTCCCTTGGTTCTGGTAAAATTTCCAGACTCTCCAACAAATGGTCTGGCTATTACCCTTCCAAGAGTGTAAGGATCACATAATATTCTTGCTTTTGCACAAATATCATACAGTTCCTCTAAAGGAACTATATCCTCGTGGGCTGCAATCTGAAGAACAGAATCTCCTGATGTATATACAATCAGTTTGCCAGACTCCATATGTTCAGCTCCAAGTTCATCAATTATAGCAGTACCGGAAGCAGCTTTATTTCCTATAACACCTCTTCCTGATTCCCTTACAAGATTCTCTAATAGTTTCTCTGGGAATGATGGATACAGAGGAGGTAAAACAGTAAAAGCTTCAGTAAGTTCAAGACCAGCAAGTTCCCAATGTCCGGTTGTTGTATCTTTACCCGGGGATTTTTCCTTCATAACTCCAAAACTGCCTATGGGCTCAGACACTGATTCACAACCATTAAGTTTATTTCCAAGTAGTTCCGATGCATTCCCTAAACCTAGTTTTTTTAGATTAGGCCATTTTTCACCCTCTACAGATTGTGAAATATGCATGGCAGTGTTTGATCCTGTATCTCCATATTTTCCTGCATCCGGAAGTTCTCCAATACCAAAACTATCTATAACTATAATGGTTGCTCTCATATTAATACCCAGACTCTATCGTCTCACCCTTAATTATCTTTATGCCACCACTTGTACCAAGACGAGTTGCTCCAGCATTTATCATGGCAACTGCATCATCAAAAGTTCTTACTCCACCTGCTGCTTTTACACCCATTTTAGGCCCAACAGTTCTTCGCATTAGTGCAATGTGCTGTACAGTAGCACCATGCTTTGAAAAACCAGTCGATGTTTTTACAAAGTCAGCTTCTGCCTTTTTTACAATCTCTGATGCCAGAACTATTTCCTCATCTGTGAGGAGTGCTGTCTCTATAATTACCTTTAAAATTACCCGTTGGCCACAGGCTCTTCGAACCCATCTAATATCTTCTTCAACAAGTTTAAGATCTCTGGATTTAAGTGCACCGATATTCATAACCATGTCTATTTCTGAAGCACCCTCTTCTATCGCATGGCGAGTCTCAAAACCCTTAGCTCTACCACTCATTGCTCCTAAAGGAAAACCAACAACGGCACAAACCTTAACTCCTGATCCACGAAGATTTTTTGCACATCTGGAAACCCAGGTGGTATTGACACAAACTGAGTAGAACTTATTATCCCCGGCTTCTGAACAGAGTACATCTATTTCATCTGCTGTAGCCTCTGGTTTAAGTAGAGTATGATCAATATACTGAGCTACATCAGACGGAATAAGTACAGAATTGCTATTCTCTACTGCAGGAGTATTTACTGGTACGGCAACACTGCTAATAGATTTTGTTCCGTTCAATTTTTCAACAATTTCTTTTGTTATTTTATCAATTAATTCTTTTTCATCCATAACTTTACCTTACTCCCCGTTCTACTGCCATCATTTTATTGATCCTTGTCCAATGCCTGCCACCTTCAAACCTTGTCTGCAGCCATATCTTACTCATCTCACATAAATCTTCAGGACTATGCAGCGGTCCACCCAGAGTCAAAACATTTGCATTATTATGAAGCCTGCTGTTTTCAATAGTTCTTATATCATAACATAAAGCAGCACGAATCCCCCGGACTTTATTACAAACCATTGAAGAACCTATTCCTGCTCCATCTATCATAATACCACGATCAGTTTCTCCCTTTGCAACACTTTGAGCAACCTTGAGAGCAAAATCCGGGTAATCAACACTATCTTTGGAATACGTTCCAAGATCAATAATTGTATATCCAAGAACTTCCAGATACTTTTTTACTATCTCTTTAGAAACAAATCCACCATGATCAGATCCAATGGAAACCCTGGAGACATTATCTGCTTTATTATTTTCTTTATAGTCATTTTCAACGTACATTTTTTTCCTCATTTACAAGATCTACTCTATCAACAATTGCTGCAATTACTGTCCTTATTGGCTTTGATGACATATCAAGCATAATTCCAGCAGAACCACCCTCATCAATTATAAGGACATCATCTCCAATACCGGACTGTAAACTATCTACAGCAACCATTTGCTTACCTATCAACTCTCCAGTCGGATTAATTGGATGAACTATCATTAATTTCAATCCCTCAAGAGCTTCTACTTTTACAGTACACACTACTGTACCTGTAACTCTGGCAAGGGTCATTTTCCCACCTGATCAAGTTGATCAATTATTCCTATAACTGCAGCATCTGCAGGATTATACCAGTTATCCAGAGTCAGAGCAGCTTCCCTGCCACCCTCGTAGATGACAAGATCACCTGCCCCAGCCTGAACTGTATCACAGGCAACAACAGGGTTTCCGTTGTTCTCCATTTTATCATTAAGGGGCTGTACCAATAATAATTTAATACCTTCCAGAGACTCCAGTTTCAGGGTACTTACTACTGTACCTGTAACCCTTCCTATTTTCACATAAATATCCTTATACAGCTATTTGCGATATACCCGATCATATCATTTCCTTATTTATAATTACTTCAATAAATCTATAAATATATTCTAGTAATAATTAATATCTAAGCAATATAGCCACTCATCACTAAAAATAATACACAATCCAAAAAACTATTATTAAACTATTCTAAAATGATCAATAATAGCGCAACGTCTTTCGCGGGTAAATGTTCTTGCCCTGGTAAAACCTTCCCCTGTAGGACTGGCTATGGTAAAGGATGTATATCCTGCACCACCAAATCCCATACCATTAAAATTAGAACCATTTTTAACAAACAGTGAACAGTTTATTACTCTGGCCATTTTAGAAAGTTTTGCAATATTCAACGAATGCATTGAAGCCGAATGACGAAATCCATGTTCACATTCAACTGCAAAATCAATTGCATCATCTACATCACTGGCCCGTACTAAAGGAATTACAGGCATAAGCTGTTCAGTCCAGACAAGAGGATGAGACTTATCAACTTCACAAAGAAGTATTTTTGTATCTTCAGGAACATTAACCCCTGCTGCTGCAGCGATAAAATTTGCATCCTTTCCAACATACTTCTTTTGTATTGCCCCTTCATCACCTTTTCGTCCAGGTCTGTCTATTACCAGATCTGTAACAGCCTTAATCTGATCTCCTGTAAGCTCAAAAGCACCATTCTTCTTCATCTCGGTCTTAAGCTGATCAGCAACGGATCTTACAACTATTATCTCTTTTTCACAGATACATACTATATTGTTATCGAAACTTGTTCCTGCAACAATATCTTTTGCAGCTTTTTCTATATTTGCAGTTTCATCAACTACTGTTGGAGGATTTCCTGGACCTGCAGCAATAACCTTTTTAGTAGATTGCATTGCCTGTCCAACAACTGCCGGTCCACCTGTTACTGTTAAAAGATCGATCATAGGATGAGTCATCATCTCTTTGGCAGATGCAATAGTAGGCTCCTTGACTGTAACAATTATATTTGCAGGTCCTCCTGCTTTAAGTATTGCTTCATTAAGAAGTTTAACAGTAAAAACTGAAACATTCTTTGCTCCAGGGTGAGAATTAAAAACAACAGTATTACCTGCAGAAACCATACTGATAGAGTTATTGATAATTGTTTCAGTAGGATTTGTACTAGGAGCAATCGCTCCAATAACCCCATAAGATGCACGCTCTGTAATAGTCAGACCATGATCATCAGAAAAACTCAATGGTTGCAGGTCTTCTACGCCAGGCGTCATCCGTCCTGCCAACTGATTTTTTCTTATTTTATGTTCATAACGTCCCATTCCAGTTTCATTAACTGCAAGACGGGAAAATTGCTCAGCATTATCCTCAGCAACCTGCCTCATAGCTTTAATCATAGCTCTTCTTATTTCCAAAGAGGTTTCTGAAAAAACCTTATGAGCTTTATTTGCCTCATAGATAGCTGTATTTATATCGTCAAAAACACCTGGAATGGCTCCAAGACTGTTAAAACTTCCTAAACCTTCTCCAGTTTCCTTTACAATATTTGCAACTATATCTCTAATAGCATTTTCTTCAATTTCCACAAACAAACCCCTTAATATCAATGTGCGGTCCGGGTATTATAATATCCTTATACAACTGATTTTTATTACGAAGCATAATTACAGCACTGCTCATAGCACTATTTAAATCTCCAATAGAACCACTAATTTTCACCAGAGCTTTTCCACCAGTCTCATTACCGGTTACTATACCTATTATATGAATTTCTGCCTCTTTAACAGCCATATCAGCAGCCTCAACAGCTGCAGCAACAGAATTAGTTTCAAGAAGACCAATAGCATCCCATTCTTCAGGATCTCTGCAATTCTTAATAGCTGGTATAACCTGATCATCCAGGTTTTTTAAAAGGATATGATCAACAATACTATTACCTGCAATTTCCAATCCACTAATCATAGCTGCTTCAACAGAAGCAACATCACCGGTTATCATAATTAAAAATTTACCAGGATTTACAGGTTCTGCTTTGAGAATAGTCACAGGAGATTCTTTTACAACAGCATCCAGAGTATTTAAACCATCTGCCATACTTGAAAGTTCAAGAATACCAATTACATCAATATTCATTTTCTAAAGACCACCTTTCCTGCTTCTTCAACAATATCTACAATTCCAATAATTATCGCATCTATTGGTTTATCCTTTGTAATATCTGTCTGTCTCACAGAGCTACCTTGAGAAACCAGGACGAATTCATCAGGTGAAGACCCTATTAGATCCAGAGCTACAAGAGAATCGTCTCCTACTAAACCAGAAGGTGTACAGGGAGCTACTATTTTATATCCTGGTCCATCAATTCCATCGACCCTGACAGTTGAAATGATATTGCCCAGAACTTTTGCCAATATCACTTAGTGACTCCT
>JAQIBN010000073.1 GCA_027859095.1 Spirochaetia bacterium
CTTATACTTTGTATTAAAAAGATAAATACTCTTCAATAAATTCAAGGAGTTATTTATAATACTCATGTTTTTATGTATAAAGAATATTATTGTATATTTTATTAATACTAACTGAATAATCAAGTACAAGACTATCAAATATTGGGACCCTTTCCAGATAAGTACAAATTCTGTCTAATAAATTTAATGCTTTAGAATAATTCTCTCTTTCAGAATAACAACCAAGTGATTTTTGACAAAATTTAATAAGATCAGAATTTTCTAATGTTATCTGATTTACACTTCCCTGTTTTGCTTTTATTTTGAAACCAGGCATACTTTTTAGAACTTTTATTAGCAAATTCATAAGATTAGGAAAAACTTTGTTCTTCCACAGATCACCTTTAAGAGACTCGAAAAGTGCCAGCATTTCATCCTGATAATTAAGATGATATAAATCTTTTTCCCTGAAAAGAAGAATATACATAGATATAGCAGTCCCTTTGAATTCAATTACACCAGAATTAAAAAATTTGATAGGATGTTCAGGAGTTGTATCCATATCCTTTTGTTCTTTAAGAAAATGGTGATGGGCATGATTGGTTATTATAACACATGTTTCTGCTGGACTAATTTTATTTGCCCTGGCCTGAAGCCTTGCTGCTGTATTTACTACATCACCGGAAAGGTCACCATCTTCGGTAATTATAAGGGGAGTATAAATTTTGCCTCCTGCAATTCCGGCAGTAACATGCATATCAGGAAGGATTATTTTTACACCAGGTCTGCTTCTGGATAAGTTATCATTTTTTATAATTTTCCTTTTAGAAAAATAATCTATAATACTCATTACAGAATTTATCATATCTGTTGCATTCGTTCCAACAAGAATTATTTCATCTCCTCTTGCCCTCCGGCTGACAACATTATTCTCCTGGGTTATTTTACCAATATCACCCTGTATAAAGTTATCCAGAATCTCATGCTTTGATAAGTTTCTATTGCTCTGCCTGCAGAACTTTGTATAACCATGAATATCCAGCATAGCTATATAAATACTGGATATAGTCATATTCCTCTTCAAATTTCCAGCATACTTGTAATCAGAATCAGGTATTACAATTTCTTTCCAGACTTTTGGATATGAGGGATAATCCATATCTTTAAAAAAACCCCAGTGCAGGTTTCTTATTAATTTAAAAGCATTCATAAGTATTATTTGAATTTGCTGACCACGGGGTATTCTGGAGCTGTATTCCTTAAGTTCAGAAAAAGTGTGTATTTTACCATTTATTATCATCTCATATAGATGAGCAGATAGTTCAAAAACAGAGGTTTCTTTCCTGTATTCAGTAATATCTTTCATTTTCTCTTACTTTTAAATCGGCAGAATTATGGTATTTAATAAAGCTAATCTTTATACAGCTTATTTTCTCTATTCTTAGCTTCCCTCATGGCAAGAAAAAGCATACCAAAAACGACAGGTATAAGGATAAAGGCAAATAAATTCCCTTGAAAAAGACGTAATATCCACCATCTAACAGGGTTTCCTCCATCAGTAAAAGCTGTAATTAACTGATCGTTCCCAAACTCCATTCCAACGGAGCCTGATAATCTTGTTATAATTTCAGCCAGGTTACTGGATATAAGCAGGTAAATTGCAACCAGAGGTATACCTGTAAGTACTCCACGAATAACATTTCCCCGGTGAACAAGTACAATGACGGAAATTACAGAAATAAGATTTGGTAAATCACCTAATGGAATAACACGATTCCCAGGAATTAAACCTGCAAGAATCAGGGATATGGGCATTAAAATAAGGCCTGTAATTATTACAGACTTGTGTTTCATAAGCATTCCTGTATCCAGTGCTATATATAAATGCTCTTTCCCAGCAAATCGTGCCTGTATTTTTTCCTTAAGTGTCATGGAAACAGGTTCCATGCCTTCACCTATTAGCCCACCACTTTTTGGTAATAAAAACATAACAGCAGCTATATGTACACTAAGCTCCAGGATTTCTTTTGCTGGATAACCTGCAGCAATACCAAGAAGAGCACCTACCAGTAAACCTATAACCATAGGTTCACCAAGAAGACCAGGATCTGTTCCCTTTTTTTCAGGGTTATAACTCAAGTTTTTAAGAAAAGGGATACTATCCCATAATTTGTCCAGGGTTACACCAAGAGGAACAAGTCCGGAAACTGATAATGGAGAGACAGTCATACCTTTTAAACCTACACCTTCTTCAACATAGACTCCAGACCAGTCTGCAGTTTTTAAATGATAGATTGTTACCAGAACAACTGCAAAAACAGCAAGAACAGGACTTCCTGTTGCACCTAGAACAAATGCGCCGGGTAAAGCAAGGTGCCAGTAATTCCATATGTCAATATCCAGGGTTCTTGTAGTTCCTGTAGATAACATTAAAAAATTTATGAATATTATTAGGGGTATAGAAAGTGGTGCAATCCAGGATCCCCAGGTAATTGCAGCTAAAGGAGGCCAGCCTACATCCAAAACAGGATAATTCAAACCTCTGAGTTCAACAATTGCTTTAACAGCCGGTCCTATCTGTGCTACAAAAAAATCAAATGAAATAAATATCCCTGCAAATCCTGCAGCAAGACGAATTGTAGATAATAATGCATCCTTTATACGCATCCTAATAATTAGGGCAATAATAAGAATTATGAGAGGAAGCATAATATACGCTTTGAAAGCAAAGAATGCATCCAGATAAGATTTTATAGAGTTGAGTATTTCCATTTAATTCCCTTTAAACTAATTATTTTTAACTATTCTGACAATATATCATATACATAGCATACTGCACTAAGAAGTACTATCCTTAATAATAAAGCTTTTTATATTGTACGAGGTCTATGCTCTTTCAAACTTATATATGAGAATCTCAGCCGCCTTTACGGCAGCTGTTTTATATTAAAGTAAATTATAGAAATAGAGGTCTTACTAATTCTTCCCAAACATATACTGATTCAAAATATTCTCATAAAGTTCCTGTTTCCCACTATTAGCATCAGGTTCTCCTCTCTTAGCAGCAAGATCTCTTAGCCCTTCAAGAGTAAACTTCCCTTTTTCAAAATCAGATCCCAGGCCTGAGTCATAAGATGAATAACGATCAGTTCTCATCTTATCCAGTTTCCCTTCCTCTCGTATTTTCGAAGCAATTTCAAGACCTAAAGCAAAAGTATCCATTCCACCTATATGAGCTATAAAAAGATCATCCTGGTCTGTAGAATTTCGTCTTATTCTGGCATCAAAATTCAAACCTCCTGTAGAAAAACCTCCCATTGAAAGTATAACCTGCATTGCGCGGGCAGTGTCATATACATTTGTTGGGAATTGATCTGTATCCCAACCATTCTGAGTATCTCCAATATTGGCATCCACACTTCCAAGCATTCCGGCATCAACACAAACCTGAAGATCATGTTCAAATGAATGCCCTGCAAGGGTTGCATGATTAGCTTCAATATTACATTTAAAATCTTTATCCAAACCATTGGCTTTAAGAAAAGCAATAACAGTACCAGCATCATAATCATACTGATGTTTTGATGGTTCCATTGGTTTAGGTTCAATATAAAAAGTTCCTTTAAAACCAATTTTTCTGCCATAATCTCTTGATAAAGTAAGGAAGCTGGCAAGATGATCAAGTTCACGTTTCATATCTGTATTAAACAGTGTCATGTACCCTTCTCTTCCTCCCCAGAAGGTGTAACCCTGTCCACCAAGAATAACATTAGAGTCCAGTGCGGCTTTTACCTGTGCAGCTCCATGGGTTAGAACAGAGAAATCCGGATTTGTCGCAACCCCATTCATATAACGGGGATGGGAAAACATATTTGCTGTGTTCCACAATAATTTTACACCCGTCTCGTCCTGTCGATCTTTAAGAATGCCGGTTATTTTCTCCAGGTTCTTTTCAGATTCCAGTACTGTGTTCCCCTCTGGGGAAGCATCTCTGTCATGGAAACAATAATATGGTACACCAAGTTTCGTAAAAAATTCAAAAGCTGCATCGGCTTTTTTAATTGCCCCTGTCATATGGTCTTTGTCAGCCCATGGAAATACATGTGTTGCTGATCCAAAAGGATCCACACCGTCGTTACAAAAACTGTGCCAGTAAGCAACTGCAAAACGCAGATGTTCTTTCATACTTTTCCCGTCAATAATTTTTTTCTCATCATAGAACTTAAATGCAAGAGGGTTGTCTGATCCACTACCTTCGAATTTAATTTTCCCTATTCCCTTAAAATACTCAGCATTACCAACAAAATAATCTTTCATAATTCCTCTCCTTTGGTTGCATAGCCGAGCAGGGACGAAGTCCCGACCAGGCTATATAATCTAATATTATTTAAAAATTTCTGTTAAGGATTCTACATATTTGTTATATTTTTTATAAACTTCATCGTACACAGCCACATTTTTCAAATTAGGTGTACACGCTTTTCCAGAGTTTAGTTCGACATGGGTATCTATTAAATAATTGATATCTGAAACTCTGCCTTTTGAATGATCCAGCGACCATAACGCCTGAATTGAGCCACCAAGGGCTGCAGCTTCTTCCTTCACAGGAACAACTACTGGAAGGTTCAAAATATCTGAAGCTATCTGTCTCCACAAATCTGACTTCGCTCCACCACCTATTAACCTCACCTCTTTAACTTCAAAACCAAGATTCCTGAATGAATCCAGACCAAGTCGCATGCCGTAAATTGCAGATTCCAGGGAAGATCTAAAAATATTCTCCTTCTTCGTATTTGTCATATCCATCCCGACAATACATCCCTTACCATTAGGTAGATTAGGAGTACGCTCTCCATTAAAAAATGGCAAAGTAATTATACCTTCACTTCCTGCAGGAGCATTTGATGCAATTTCATCGAACTCTTTTACTCCATATTCAAAAAGGTTACGCATTTGTTCTGTTGCAACAGTACAATTCATTGTGCATAAAAGAGGAAGCCAGCCCCCGGTTGAGGAACAAAAAGCAGCAAGGTTTCCCTCTTTATCAATAATAGGTTTATCTGAAAATCCATAAATAGTTCCTGAGGTACCCAGGCTCATAGTAATAACACCAACATCTGTTGCACCTGTACCAATGGCGCCCATCATGTTATCACCTCCTCCGGAAGACACTATTATCCCTTCCGGAATACCCAATCTGGATGAAACCTGCTGTGTAACTGTACCGGAAGCATCATATGCCTCTATAAGAGAAGGGAGGCAATCAGACAGATCCCTTTCATTATCGAGAGCTTGTAAGACATCTTTATCCCAGTCACGCTTTTGAATATGAAGAAGTCCAGTTCCTGAAGCATCCCCATATTCCATAGTATATTTTCCAGTCAGGTAAAAATTGATATAGTCATGAGGGAGCAGGATATGTTCCATTTTGTTATATAGTTCAGGATAATTTTTTTTCATCCAGAGTATTTTTGATGCAGTATAGCCGGGAAGAATTCTATTACCAACTTCTTTAAGAAGTTTCTCACTATCTCCATAATTGTTTTCTATTTCATCACATTCAGCAGCAGTGGAAGTATCACACCATAGCTTTACATTATAAAGAACATTACCATCCTTATCTATAGGCACAAATCCATGCTGCTGTCCTGAAACACCAATTGCAACAGCTGTTTTTTTGATCCCTGGATCAATTTGGCTGAAACACTTTTCAAGTGCATCTATCCACCATTCTGCCTTCTGTTCACTAGTACCGTCATTGGCACTTATTAAATCATGAGGTGCCGATGCAGAGGCAATTATCGTTTTGTTTTCAAAATCGTAGAATACAACTTTAGTACTTTGTGTTCCATTATCAATACCTATTACAGTCTTCAAGGCAAACCTCCTGTATAGTAATTATTTTCTATTCAAAATCTCTCATTTTCAATGGACAAAACTGTTTTTACATGCATATAATTGACCTATGGTTCCGAAACATGAAGTTTAATGATGTAGTTTTTGTCTATCAGATGAAGGATAAAAAAGAAAAAAAATGGCATGGAAGACTCCATCATCACAATTCAAAGGAATATGAAATTCACTATTTTATCCAGGGGACCGGGGAATTTCTAAACAATAAAAACATATATAGAATTAGCCCTGGATCTTTTTTTATTACATCCCCGGAATGTGATCACTCAATAATAACAGATGATAATTATAAACCCCTGAGTTACTATGCCGTCCTTATTGAACTCTCATCCATGGATATGGAAATTGAAGAACTTATTATACATGAGATGCTGATTAAACAGAATTATGATATAGGTACAAACTACAGATTTTTCTTTGAGGAATTAAAAGAAAAAGGTTTATCCCATAATAGCAATCTGCAGAAGTCCGCCTCCCATCAGTTAATCTCATTTCTATATACACTGGTTGAGAAAAGAGACTTTCATTTTAACGAATCCGGAAGTATTCATATAGAAAAGGCACTTAAGATTATGCAGAATAATGTCACAAACGACCTGAGTTTAGAAGAGATTACTTTAAAACTCAATCTTAGTGATTCTTACTTTATTCGTCTTTTTAAACGAAAAATGAAAATAACACCAATGAAATATTTTACAAAATTAAAAATTGAAGCTGCAACATACATGCTGACCAATACTAATTTAAAGGTACATTCTATTGCCGAAAAGTTAAATTTTTACAGTGAATTTCATTTTTCAAGGGTATTTAAACAGTATACGGGATTTGCTCCTAGTGTTTACAGGAAGAATTTTGTTTATAATCAAACTATTCAGGGCAAACCCAGTGCACGCCAGTAAGGGTTAAAGCCTGTTTCTACTACTCTGGAAATAAGAGATAGAAACTGATTATAATCACCCTTTGTGTGGGAAGTATCCAGAGCCTCGTAATATTCCAAACGCTTTTCAACCGGCAGTACTACAGGAGGGAAACCATCTTTCATTAATTCTAAATTCATCAGAAGTCTTGATGTTCTTCCATTCCCATCTACAAAAGGATGTATCTTCACAAAATCAGAATGAACCCGTGCCGCCCGCTCAACAGGGTGCAGATCTCCAGCTTCATTTTTATACCAATCAATGAAAGCATTCATTTCACTTTCTACATGAATAGCATCAGGGGGAATATGATCAGCACCGGAAATAATTACATTGTTTTTTCGGTACACGCCAGCGTTGGGTTCATCAATATTTCTAAGGATCAATTGATGAATAGATTTAATTTGCCATTCAGTTAATGGTTCATTCTTCTGCACAAGTTTCTCAACAAAATAGATGGCTTCACGGTGATTAATTGCCTCAAAGTGTTCCCGCATGGTCTTGCCGCCAATGGTAATTCCTTCTAATGCGACCTTTGTTTCTTTTAATGTTAGGGTATTACCCTCGATAGCATTGGAGTTATATGTCCAGCGCAGGACAAGATCCTCATGTAGGTTATTCACTATTTCAACAGCCAATGGCCGGAATGAGTCGAGTTTTTGTTTTAAGTTATCGAGTTTGATGAAATTAGTCATTCAGTATCCTCCATATTTATAATATTACATTCCCATACATGAAAACTTCAAGGCGGGATTTAAATAAAAATCCTGTTTATACTGTAATCTGATTATTAAGTCTTTTTTTTCATCCATCACCAATAAAGTTCTAGAAATCTAAAACCATCAAACCAGGCACTTCTTTAAAGTGTTTGTCACTGCTTAATAAAATCGATCCGGTATCCATAGCTGAAGATGCTATCCAGATATCATTCGTCGGGATTGGTGTACCCTGTTTTCTAAGTTCTTTTGTTATAAACCCATACCTTAATGCTATATCTTTGTTTATTTCGATAATTGAAATCCCAGGTTTTGAAAGGAATTTATCCAGTTCAGTCAGATTCTTTTCTGTTAAACTACCAATCTGGAATCCCGAATAGAGCTCTCCAAGAACTGTTACAGGAATAAGTACTTCGTCTGCATTTTCTAAAATATCTATAATTTTTTGATTACCATTCTTAAATGCTGAATATATATTTGTATCAAGGCATAATTTCATCTGCTATTTCCATATTTCAGGATCAATCTGACTGAAGATTTCTGTATTTTTTTGGAATTCGTCATATTCTTTCTTACTCCAGGTGCCAGCGAGATCTGCGAAATTTCTTTTTTTATCAGAAATAGCAGATAAACCCTGACCTTTCATGAGTAAGGAAATAATCAACCTATTAAGGCTGGTCTTATTTTTACTGGCCATAGTTCTCAATTGTTTATCAAGAACATCCGGTATCTGTCTTAAAGTTATTTGACTCATCTTATGCCTCCATGACTCATTACTTGATTCAATATTAGTATAATTTTTTAAGAAAGTCAATTTATCATAATAATTTATGGGTGAATATTATTTCCCCATCCAACAGTACAACTGAATGTTGTCAATCGAGGATCAAACAGGAAACTTTATTGTATTCTTAGTTCCATTATGATTTTCAATAGAAAAACTTCCATTTAATTGTTCGCTTAACATCTTAACAAGCATAAGACCAAAGCCCTTCTGTTTATTGATATCAAATCCTTTTGGAAGGCCATTACCATCATCCTGTATAATTAAAGTAATCTCACCTTTGTTCTCTTTTAGTGTAACTTCTATTAAACCGGAGTCTCTGCCTGCAAAAGCATATTTCATTATATTAGTAAGAAGTTCATTAACTATTAATCCTATTGGAAATAGTTGTTTTGGATCAAGCTGAAAATCAACAAATTGTTTTTTTATTGCTATATTTGTGTTTTCAGGAAATAAACTATGGATATCATCAATTAAATCATTCATATAATCCTTAATCGAGGTAGTCTGATAATTATCAGATAGTAATAGCTTTTCATATAACACCTGCATACTGTAAACACGCCTGATTGCATCCCCGATGGCAGAAATGGCTTCAGGATTGGATAGTGAATCAGCTTGTAGGGATAATAAGCTTCCTATTGTAGCAAAATTATTTTTTATCCGGTGATGACTCTCTTTTAGAATGATCTCCTTCTCTAATAATTGTTTCTTTACCTGTGCTTCTACCAGTTTGCGAACTGTAATATCTTCAATCATACTAAGATGCCGGGGTTGTGTTTTATCTTCTACAGATATCTTTGTAATCGTCATATTTATCCAGATCTCAGATCCATCTTTGTGAATAAAACGTTTTTCCATTTGGAAGCCGGATATTTTTCCTGCATTCATCCGTTTCATATCGTCTAAATCTTTTTGAATATCATCAGGAGGAGTTATGCTCTTCCAATCCAAATGTTTTATTTCTTCTATGGTTCTGCCTACAATTTTTGCAAACATAGGATTTACTTCAAGGAACTGTCCTGTAAGTGAGTCAGTTAAAGTAATTCCCAGGGGTGCTTCGTTAAATATAGTCCTGAATAATAATTCATTTATCTTTAATTTTTCTTCAGTTTTCTTATTCTTTGTAATGTCCTGAGTAAAACCAATTGCCGTTACAGGTTTACCCTTCTTATCAAACTCAAATTCTACTTTTTCCCTTATCAATTTAACCTTATCATTGACTATTATCCGGTGTTCAATGTCATAGGCTCCTTTATTAAGCCCCTCTTCCCATTTTTTATCATAATAGTCTCTATCATCAGGATGTATATAGCTCAGGAATAGATCATTGTTTATTTCTGTTCCAGGTGCCAGGTCAAAGATCTTATAGGTTTCATCTGTCCATCTTACACTGTTATGCTTAATATCCAGTTCCCACGTACCTATATTCCCCATTTCCTGAGCTTTGGTTAGTAAATATTGTTTTTTTTGTGATTCAATCTCTATTTGCTTCTGCTTAGTGATATCCCGTCCATTTATAACGTATCCTACTATTTTATTATCTGCGTTGTAATAAGGATAATAATTTAAATCAATAAAACACCGCCCAATCTCAGGAAAATCATACCAATTTTGGAAGCTTACTTTTTCACCGGACAAACAACGATCAGCGTTTGGTTTTATAGTATTATAAAAGTACTCTTCTCCAAATATATCTAATGTCTTTTTCCCAATAAAATCTTCAGGAGTTAAACCGAAAGCTTTCGAATAGGCACTATTTACAATATTATAATTGAACTCTCTGTCTAGAAAAGCCATCATATCTGAAGAGCTTGATACAATATGTTCATATTGATTTATCTCTTTATCAGCTTTTTTAAGTTCAGTAATATCTCTGGTTATGGATAAAATGTGAGGTTCATTATTTAAATCAATCAAATGAGCAGACATTAATGCAGTTTTAAGAGAACCGTCCTTGCACCTAAAAACTGATTCTAAATTTTCTACTCTTCCAGACTCTTTCAGTTCTTTAACCAACTTTTCCCTATCAGCAGGAATTGTCCAGATATCTATATCAGAAGATAAAACACCAATTACATCCTCCTCTGTATATCCTGTGAGCCTGGTATATCCCTCATTAATATTTAAATAATGACCCTTGATATCATTTATGTTTATTGAATCAGGGCTGGTTGTAAAAGCTACATGAAATTTTTCCTCACTAAGTTTCAAAGAGGAAGAAGCTTCAAACAGTTTAAATGCCATCTTAATAGATGCATCAAGTACGGTAATACCTGAGCTCTTTACTACATATCCATAAGAAGTGATCTTCTCGGTCTTCTCAACAACTTCCGGTTCAGTGTGGCTGGACATAAAAACAATGGGAATATCTTTCTCTTTTATAATTAATGCCGCAGCTTGGGTACCATCGATTCCCTTTCCTAAGTCTATATCCATAAGAATTAGATCGATATTATCTTTATCCTTAATTACTGCAACAGCTTTTTCACCCGTAGTAACAGTTAGTACATTATAACCATATTTTTCAAGTTCCTTCTGTTTCCCCATTGCAATGATTACTTCATCTTCAACAAGCAGTAATGTTTTTTTAGTTTCAACTTTCATAATTAATGGCCTCTTAACAACTATTAATA
>JAQIBN010000080.1 GCA_027859095.1 Spirochaetia bacterium
GCCTGGACGGCATGCTCTGCTTTGAACCGGTTGTTGTAAATAATATCACCATCTTTAGTTAGCCGCTTACCAATCGTACGACGGATATGTCGGGTCTGTTTCTTTTCAGGGTTCCAGTATGATTAAGAAACCCCAAATAAGCGATTATTAGCATCAAAGGCGTCTATCTGCAGTTTTTTCTGATTTTAATTCAACATGTTACAACTTGGGACGGAATTTGGGCTCGTAAACTCTCGTAACCATTATTCTTAAGCTCAGCCTCCATTGCCTACAACCCACTCACAACAGCATTAAGGAATCGACTTTCTATGCACACTCGTCCAAATTAACCTTAATTACCGTATGCGACATGATATCAAAAATTGAACCGATGTCTATATATTTTTCGTCGGTTAGGCACTCATATAAGCTTCTATATGAATAGCTGTCTTCTATTGATTTTCGAATCTCTTTTTTATAATGATCAAATAAATATGGTTCCTCATTCTTATGTTTAAAAATAACAGTTCTAATATTATCATCCTGAATTTTCTCATCACAAACTTCCCTGATAATAATAGCTTCTTCTTCAGAAATTTTATATTTGTCTTTTATTTTTTCTATTACATCTTTTACCGAAACTTTGTTTATTTTTGGAGGCTCTCCCCCTGTTCTTCCCTTTTTCCCCTTATATTCTCCCTTAAGTCCTTTTTCACCTATGTAGAATACCGATGCTTTTGAGACGTAAATTGTTTTCATTATTTTTTTTAGTTCAGTTTCACCACCAACTTTTAATAGCTGGGAATATATGAATTCACAAAAAATTGAAAATATCATCATATCTTCATTTATCTCAAAAAAATTGCTAAGAAAAATACATGAACTGCTAAACTTACTAAGTAGATTTATATATCCTTTCCCGGCTTCAATATCCTTAATTTTATTTTGAAAGAGAAACCTGAGTTTCTGTGCCTGGCTTTGCAGATCAGGATCATTGCCGCTTTTTATAATTTCACCTGTCTCTTCAGCAGTTTTTTGATTAAAGATATTCCAGGAGATAATTTCTTCATATAAAGATGTAAGCCTGTCAAAATCTGGCTCAGAAGGTTCATAGGGAGTACCTGATCTATATTTTTTGAACGCTCTTATAATTTGATCTGCATTATTAGTAAAATCAACTACTACAACTCTATCCTTTCCTTCATGATAGCGATTAAGACGGGATATGGTTTGCACAGCATTTATATCAGAAACAGGTTTATCCAGAAACATCCCTCCAAGAAAGGGCTGATCAAATCCGGTTTGAAACTTATTGGCAACAATCAGTAATCGGTATTTATCTGTATCAAATATATCTTCTATCAAATCATTCGGCTGTAATGAATTCACTTGTTGTTCTGTAATCTCTTTCCCTGTTTCCGGATGAGTAAAATCAGAAAAAGCAAACAAAACATCGTAATCAAACCTATCCGGCTCTACACTCCTCTTTTCCTTTAATTTTTCTTTAATAACCTGAAAATAAAATAGTCCGGCAATTCGGGAGGATGTTACTATCATTGCCTTTGCCTTACCATCAATAAGATCATGGACATCTTCTTCAAAAATACGAAGCATTAATTCTGCCTTGTATTGGATAAGCCCCTTGTCCTGATAGGCTACATATTTTAACATTTTACTGATAATACCTACTGGATATTCATGCCCGTCATCTTTAAGAATTACCCGGCTTTCAAGATTATAGAGGGTTTTATACGATATTATACTTGAAGCGACGTCCAGAATATAACCTTCCTGTATAGCCTCAGCTTCTGAATAAACATCAAATGGTTCGCCAAAAAGTTGTACTGTGGATCTACCAGGTGTAGCCGTAAAGGCAACAATCAACAGATTAGGAAAAAAGACATTTTTCAGTTCATCTATTACCTGTTCATCCTCTTCAATTGTATTTTCTGTATTATCCGGTTTATTTTCATCTTTAAAGAGACTTCGGATATTGGTTCCTGTTCTTCCATCCTGAGATCGGTGAGCTTCATCAATAAGAAGAGCAACATTAAGCTCTCTAAATGAATCATCTTTTTTAAGCTCATCCAGAATCCAGTTTATCTTTTGCTGAGTTGTTACAATAATTTGCTCCCGGTTTTTAATAAACCGCGGCAAATCTCCCGATTTTTTTGCAAACTTCATTTTGTGTTTTAGATGAGTAAAATTCCTAAGCTCATCCCCTACATTTTTATCCAACACCCTTCTATCTGTAAGAATAAAAACTAAATCAATTATTTTTTTATTTGTTCCAGGATCATATAAACTGTTCAGTCGGTCTGCCAGCCAGCTGATAGAAAGAGTCTTACCAGAGCCTGCAGAATGATTGATTAAGTATTTTTCACCACAGCATTCTGTTTCTGAATGGTAAGTAATAAGATTAGAACATACTTTGTTTACCATTCGGGATTGATGGTATCTTGGAAAAATTGAATAAGCCGGCTTTTCGAGACTATCACTAGTAGCTTCTATTTTAGGAACATAGATTAGAAAAAAGCTTATTGCCTCAAGTATACTATCAATGGATAATACATTTCTATATAGATATTCAACTGGATATTCACCCTTATTAAGGGGAGTATTTACTAATCCGGCATTATACCATCTAAAAAACTTTTCCTTTGCAGGATTTGTAGCAACCTTTACCTCGCTGGTATCGGCAGCAATATATAAAAAAGGCAGTTGAAAAATTTTATCTTTCTGGTTCCTGCTATTATATTGGGCCACAGCATCATTCACATTTTGATTTTTCTCATGCTTTAGTTCTATTACAATTATGGGAAGTCCATTAAGAAAAAGGACAATGTCCGGTCTTTTTTCTTCACCAATTTCCAACTGGGAAAGATAGGCTATAGTATTATTCTTAGGATTATCCGTGGATTCAGAAGAACGGGGGATTCGGTCAAATAACTGAAAATGGATTCCCCTAACATCAAGGCCATGTCTAATAATTACCCATAATGGTTTGTGGGTAATTTCATCTTTTAGTGCTCTAATTATTTCTGCAGAAGTATCTGTTCCATAGTTATCTTCAAGTTTTTTATATGCATCAGGTTGGGTTTGCTGTAAATATGAAATTAAATCCTTTTCTATTAGATAATATTCTTTATCAGAAATATCTCCGTTTGTATAACGAGGGTAGTGGTGGATATCTTCCAGTGATTTTTCAAAATGTTTCTGAAAATCGGCCTCTGTTCCCATAATTATTCCTTACGGATAGATTATCCTTTGGGTTTTATTAGTTTCTTCATTTCACGATCAAAATCAGAGATAAATTTTTTATCTTCTGTTTTTCTGTATTTCTCAAATTCAATCTTTGCTTTTAGAACTGCTTTTTGGTGACTGACTTTTCCTGAATCTATTAGAAGTTCTTTCTCACTTATTTGTAAAAAATCATCTAATTTCTGTATCCAATCATGCATTTTCATTAATCTACCGTTTGTTGTCTGTAGTTCAGCAAAATCAAGATACATTGATACAATAAGATTAAGTTGATATATCTCATCTTCTGACAGATAATTCTTTGCAATTCCAATGTCTCGTGCAGTTATATAGTTGCCCTTAAAATTGGTAAGCCCTAAAAATGGTTTGTCGGCATCTACCCGCTGGCTTATCAGCTCTGCTGCAGTTTGACCATGAACAGCATAGTGCATTTTATTTTGTACTGTTGCAAAAAAATCTTTGGTCATAGTATCATCATTTTTGTAATCAATACTGGTTGTATAAATATCGGTTACTTTCTGGTAGAAATTTCTTTCACTGCTTCTTATATCCCTAATTCTTTGCAGCAGCACTTCAAAATATCTCGATCTCGAACCTTCCTGCTTCAAACGGTCATCATCCATTGTAAAGCCTTTTACAATATATTCATGAATCCGTTTAGTTGCCCACTGGCGAAATTGTGTGCCCTGTTTTGATTTAACTCTGTAACCAACTGATATTATTACTTCAAGATTGTAATAGTTTGGAGCTTTTTGCTGAAATTCGGAATTTCCGAATTTCTTTAAAGTAAGGTTCTCTTCCAGTTCTCTATCTGCATATATATTTTTAATATGTTCATTTATTGTTGATTTCGCCTTCCCAAAAAGCGATGCCATCTGCTCCTGAGTAAGCCAGACTGTTTCATCCTGCAATCTCGTTTGTATACGAACTTCATTATCTTTCGTTTTATATATTATTATTTCAGAATCTTGTTCCATATTTAATTCTTCCATTTTTTTTGCATCTGCAGCCATCAGCTAACCTCAACCTCCGCAAGCATTTTCTCGGTAATTCTGCGCTTACCGGTAACACATTCGTGGATTAGGGATTTTTTGTACTCTTCTAGTTTCTGGATTTGAAGAGTAATTTTTTCTTTACTACTATTTATCTGGGTTATCTTATTATTCACATATTGGG
>JAQIBN010000150.1 GCA_027859095.1 Spirochaetia bacterium
AAAATAATAAAATTTTTTTTATACACATAGTCAATCTCAAGTTATTATAATTATTATACACTTAAAAGATTTTTTCAACACATTTTATATATTATAGTCTTGTATCTATATCTAATTGAGAGTCTTCAACAACCCTTTTTTCTTCACGTTTAACCAAAATAGATTTTATTTTGGTCAAAAAACCTTCAGAATTATTAATAATCTGAAAGACTGCAGGATTATGTGTTTCAAAGCTGGCTTCTGCAACTGTCTTTCCATTTGATAACACAGTAAGAATACTCTCATCTACATTTAATTCCAATGCAAATTTATTATTTTTAGTATCTGTGGGAAAAAGATTTTCAATATCAATTTTTATATCTTCCTCACCTTCTGTATCAGGAAATATTACATGAAGTTCTGTGTCTTTAGAAATTTCTTCAAAATCAATATCTATATACAAATATGAAAAACTAAAATCTGTTTCGAGAAAATTCAGTATTGACTTGTAATCAAGAATTACATTCCCTAATGAGGTTTCTAACGAAGAATTATCTAAAAAAAGTCCATCAAATCCGTAAGCTGCAATTATTTTATCTGGATTATGAGATTCTCTAAATATTTTTCTATTGAAAATAAAATTATCTATATTATTTCGGGCTTTTTCATCTTTAGTAAATACTCCAAATTCATCCAGCAGACCTTCAAATCCGTTTTCACCACTAATTATAGTTTTAAAACTGCCATTTGGAATTTCATTTATAAAGTTATAATTGTTTGTGCTAAGTAATATTCCATCTCCGTACCATAGAAAGGTTATGGAGTTGTCAACTGGTATAACTGACAGTGTAATTTCATTATATTTTTCTGGAGATATTTTTGTTGTATGTTTTACAGATTCATTTAATTGAAACAATTCTAATACAAAAAAACCTGATGAATCAGATTTTATTGAAAAAATGCTATCCTGTTCATCCGCTATATTTAAAAAAGAAGTATCAATCTGAGGACTATCTATACAATGCACAAAAGTAAGCGAGAATGGCATTAGTTTGTTATCTACGACAGGCAGGATATTACCATCAAGAATAAATCCTGAATTATCCTGCAAGTAATAGCCTAGCTTATTTTCCTGTCTTTTAATAACAGGAAAACCAACAGTATCAATATTATTAAAATTGGTACCTTCATCAACAACAAGGCCTGTAAAGTGAATTAGAGTACTGTAAGATTCCGGGGGATAGAGATCCATAGGGTTATTTTCACTCATAGAGGTAACAAATATTTCCAATTCTGATTTTAAAGGTGAAATAAATGAATAGGTTCCATTTTTTGTATATAATGGTTCTTCTGGAAACAACTCCATTCTAAGTCCATAAACCCCTTCTAATAGAGGAGCTTGCCAAATAAACCCTTCTTCGTAATTCCCAAAATACCCTTCTTCAATAATTTCATTGTCAATTGACCACCTTATCCAGCTTTCATCGGAACCATCAGCATCAATAAATATTAATCCCTGACCCCCTGGAGCAAAGACATTAGGATATGGTGTAAGACCTCTTATTGACAGGTCTTCTCTTGAATAGAAAAATGAGACAATTTCTTCCTTTATTATTATGTCATCATTATCAAAAACTCTAAGTCTTATTGAATACCGGGACTCCAGTGGAGAAGCGAGAGATATAGAGGGTAACGGCTTATTTAAAGAATCCCCTTCAATTATTTGCGTCTCACCTATTTCCAGACCCTGTTTATCTAAAAATGATATCTCAAGTTTTTCAGGTATTACCACTGTTTCATCATATTCGAGACTTATATCAATACTTTCTTTTAAATCGGGATCTAAAACCACACCACTGTCTATAGAAATTTTGATTGTAACTGCATCTTCAGAATCAGATAATGTCATGAGAAAATTATTATCCCCACAGGATATAAAAGAAAGAGTAAATAAAATTATCAGAACCTGAAAAAATCGAATCATAATCAACCTATTAAATTAATTACCAAAGGCACTGGACCTCGGAGGATTACCCAGAGGAACTCCACTCCCACCAAATGGATTGTCTAAAATAGAGGGCCCTCCACCTGCTGCTTTATGGAGATTATTATATAATTTAAAGAGATACCTAACTTCAGCTAACTGTCTGGAAATATTATCCTTTTCGCTACCAAAAGTATTGAAGAATTCTATCGAACTTAAATTATTATTTATAGAACCAATTCCAAGCCCCTCTTTATGATAATTACCAAGCTCTTTTAATCTATAAAAAATCATTTCAAAAATTGGCATAACACTTCGCATTTTAATAATAGCAGGGCTTACTTCTGCCTTTGCTTTAAACAATGTGCCAGGATTACCTGTTGAAGAGGAGTCCTTTCCATATCTTTCAAGAGTAGTTTTTACCTCTAACAGCTCAGAAAAAGCTGTTGAAAATTTTGGTTCAAAAAGTAAAAACTGCCTTGAATATCCCTGAATAAAAACCTTCGCTCCATTCCTGAAGACCTCATCTCTGGCAGATACCCAATAATTGCGGTAAAGACCCAAATCATCTGTACTAACAGAATAAGAACTAATCCGTTTATTTGGTACTTTATCTACAACACTACCAGGTTTTGAATACTGCTCTCTACCCTGATCATCTTTACAGGAAACAGCACCTTCATCACAAAGAACCAGAATTCCGCCTTCAGGAGAAGTAATAATCTCAAATTCTGTTCCTCGTACTCCCATGACTGCACTTTCGGTGTGCACATCCAGAGTATCTTTTGCTGTTAATTTTTGAACTTTAAAAGAAAGTGATCCTCCGAGCATTTGAAACGAAGTTTTATTTTGCCCGCTTTTTTCTTCCATCTCAAAATAAAATGTAGTTCCGGAATTAACTGCAATAGTTGTTTTACTGCCAGAAGGAAGTTTTAAATCAATTTCAACTAAACCATCATCACCTGTTTCAATTAAGTCAAATTCCTGGATATCAAACCCTATATCCACAAGCTCCCAATCAAGCAGCTCACCATCTCTGTATAGATCAACATAGCCCTCAATATATGTAATAGTTCCGGATACTGATTTTGCAAACAAAGATCCTGTTATAAAGAATATAATCATTATAAACAAAAAGTTTTTTCTACTTACACACGGAGTTGCCATCTGCCACCTCATAAATATCATTTCTAAATTTAATTATACCACATACTCTAATAAATCACAAAAAAAAATCTAAGCTTTATTTTCAGGATACTTCTTTTGCCCATAATTGAATAAGGTTTATTATTGATACAGAAGCTTTAACCATTGTATTTACAGAAGCCCATTCAAAACGACTATGATAATTATGTCCTCCAGTAAAAATATTGGGTGTAGGTATGCCCATTTCACTCAATCTGGAACCGTCAGTGCCACCTCTTATTATATTCCTTTCAGGAGTTACTCCCGATAATTGTACAGCTTCCTCGAGTATTTCGATAACTTTTTCATCTTTGCTGATATATTCATACATATTTGAATACTGTTTACGGGTTTTTACCTCAACAAGGCCACCAGGGTACTTTGCTTCAACAGCTTTTCCAAATGCTTTTAGAGATTCTAATCTGCGGGAAAGCTCTTTTGAATCAAAATCCCTAAGGATCCCTCCTAATTTTGCTTCATCCAGATCCCCTTGAATTTCCATAGGAGAATAGTATCCATATCTGCCATCTGTAGCTTCAGGACTCTCATTTGCCGGAAGAAGACTAAGGAATGTTCCAGCCATAGAGACGGCATTTATAAGTTTTCCCCTTGCAGAGCCAGGGTGAATAACCCGGCCTTTAAATATAATTTCAAATCCAGCTGCATTAAAACATTCTGTTTCAAT